>NZ_BADY01000145.1:0-53734 GCF_000241185.1 Pseudoalteromonas sp. BSi20495 | reverse complement strand
GGGCGTGTTAGCATATAAAAAAGTAAATATTGAGTACATGGATGAATATGGTCACTTTTTCTCGTTATACGACATTAATTTTATATGGTGTTATTACCTATATTTTGTTTTTAATTATGTCTTCAGTAACCATTATTCAAGAATTGTTGCTCGCTTGGACTAATCTTCTTCAAAAAACATTTAATACTTCAAATTTCACACCTTTGTATGGTTACGCTACATTATTATTTTTAGCAGGGTTAGCCGTGAACAAAATCGCAGATAGCTTTTCTATTTATAATTCAAAAAGATATTGGCAATTTAATTGGCGATATCCTTCTCTCATGCTATCTATAACATGCACTATTGCTATTTGGTTGTTTTTTGAATCTAAAGCAACTGGCTCTGTGGTTAGTTTAGAGTTAGTACTCTTATACTTACCTCTTATAGTCGGATTAGTAATTTTACCTGTATTAGAGCTTTTTAAAACTCGTACTAAACCTAATAAACCAAAAAATAATGCTTCAACGCAACATATTGCTAAACAAATTGAAAAAACTTTATGCGATGAGAAAAATCCAGCGAAGAGTAAGAGTAAGCGCATTTTAATATGTGGAGCTTTTGGTGTCGGGAAAACAACGGCAATAAATTTAGCTGTTGATGAACTAAAAAATAAAAAAGAATTGCCTAAATTAGTTCACTGTAATATTGACCTATGGGGTGTTGAAGCTGAATCTATTATCCAATATGTATTGGATGAAGTGCTAATAGCACTTAGTAGCGAAATTGATATGTGTAAGTTCCGTTCTTTACCGTCGCACTATATTTCAGCTATGAATGCAGGTAATACGTCTTCTAAAATATTTGCAGCGTTTATGCATAAACCTACATCTCCAGATGCACTTTTAAAAAGCTTAAGTGATGTCATTAATACAGCGAATTTAAGATTATTAGTAACAATTCAAGATCTCGATCGCAATCAAAAGGCGCTAGACAGCCTTCATGCTCTTGCTGGCCTGCTAGATAGATTAGAAGAACTGCAAGGTATTGATTATATTTTTGCAGGTGAAAACCGCCCCGAATTTTCAGATACTTTACTGCGCATTTGCCCAATACGATTTGACTTTTCTATCCCCAACTTTACTGAGGAGATAAAGAAGTTAGAAAATGAGTTAATAAATGCCGATATGCAAATGTATTATCAAAAAGTTCTTTTGAAACAAGATGTAGATAGGTTCCTAATACAGCAACTTATAAATAAGTTGTTGCCATCATTTAGAGCATTGCACACTATTGAAGAACAAATTAAACCTATTTGGCAGACGTTAGGTGGTGAAGTGTTATTTTACGACCTTGTTTTACTTCAGGCATTGAAAAATAATAGCCCAGTTATTTACGATGCACTAATAGTGTTATTAAATAAAAAGTCCTTTAAAAGCCAACCATTAACTAAATTTATTGCAGATAACTTTTCTCCGGACGATAATTTAGATAAAGAACTTATAAAGGCTTGCCTAGAGCACTTTGGCTTAACTTATATTTTTAAAGCTATAGAAGAGAGTAAAGGTAGAGAAACATACGTTTCAAAAGATAACCCGCCGGCTCATGTTTTATCATTTTATAAACACGAGCATATAAGTAGCTCATTAATCGAAGGCAGGCTTACAGCGAAAAAGCTTAAACAAAGGCACGTTTTTAAAACGTTGAATGAAATTTCTAGTGGTGATAGCCGTATTATTAAAAACCAAGCAATTACTGACTTATGTGCCGCTGTGGAAAATGATGAGACTTCTAGCTTTTGGCTTGAGTCAATCAAGCATTATGGTTGGCATATTCTTTACAATGAAATTAAAGATGAAGTGACCGTTAAGCAATTATTTGAAAAAGCGATTAATGTTCGGTCATCAAGGAAATCTTTAGAACTTCTAATATCATTTGCTGTAAGAGGCTATGATGTTGACTCAAGTAGCGCATTTGTTAAATACCTTTTTTCAGAAAGAATAATAAGCGACTTATTTGAGCAACGTACCTCTTTTACATATGGTACTTTGTTTGCGCTATTGAAAATTTATAGTAATTTTAGCTCATTTGGACGTTTTGGTAGTGAACCCAAAAGTTATAAAGTTCCTATAAATAATCTTATTTTACAATTTATTGATGGCAATGATTCTGTCAGCGACGCTAATTTGTTGTATTTGTTTTCAAGTAATGCCGATGATATTCCTGATTTATTACTTGCTCTAAATAAATCGACTCTAAATAAAGTACAGTCTTTGATTAAAAATATTAAATCAGAAAACACCCGTGTGATTTATAGTCAAATAGCTGAAGCGCGAGAAGCAAATGATGATGAATTTGAAGGTATAAGAAGTGATGCATTAAAATTTATATCGCGAATGTTAAAACTTTAGTTTCAATTAATTGAGGCTGCTATTTTGGCTTGAAATTAAAGCGCGATAATTATCTTACCGCGCTTTAATCTTAAGTATTTATTTTATCTTTCAGTTTTACCCCAATCCCTAAAGCACCGAGCAACAACACAAATCCCCATACAAACATGTTGCCGTATTGGCTGTACACGCTGTCGCCTTTTATAAGCTTAATGTTGGCTTTCAATATGGTAGCTTCAAACTGAGGCATGGTTTGTTGTGTGTGGCTTATTGGGTCGTATACGGCGCTTACACCATTGTTAGTAACACGTACTAGAGGGCGTTGTAGTTCGAGCGCCCGCATGCGGGCTATTTGCATATGTTGCAAAGGCCCAATGGAGTCGCCAAACCAGGCATCGTTACTTACTGTAAAGAGTAGGTCGGAATCGCTTTTGTAATTACCGCGTACTAAGTCGGCAAATACTATTTCGTAGCAAATAGCAGGGAGTAAGTTATAGCCATTGGCGCGCAAGTTGTTTTGCACTTTGTCGCCACGGGTAAACGATGACATAGGCAAATCGAATAATGGGGCAATAGGGCGCAAAAAATCTTGAAACGGTACAAATTCGCCAATAGGTAACAGCTGGTGTTTTTGATAGCGGTTTTTATCAAGGTAATGATAATGCCCGTGCTCGTCGCCGCGCTCTTTATTACCGACAACAATTAAGGTGTTAAAGATATTTTTGGTATCACGCTGGTAATCAACAATACCGGTTACAAGGGCGGTTTGATTAAACGAGGCGGCGCTGTCTAAATTGGCTAGGTAGGAATCAGCAAGCATTTCTATTTCAGGCACTGCGGCTTCTGGCCATACTATTAAATCGGCATCCCAATGTGGACGTGTCATGTCTTGGTATTTGCTCATTGTGGTCCAAAACTCACTTGGCTCAAAGCGCAGGTGTTGCTGTATGTTGCCTTGTACGAGCAATACTGACATGTTTTTATCTGTGTAATGAATGCTGCCTGTGGTATTTGCACCTGTAAAAATAAGCGCAACAGCTGTCGCAGTAACCGCCGGGGTTTTAAAATCTTTTTGGGTAAGTCTATATAGTGCAAAGCCAATAGCGACACAGGTAAGAGTTAAGCCAAACTCGCCAATATAAGGGGCGAGCAGCCTTAAAGGTCCGTCGGTTTGTGTGTAGCCAAAGCTTAACCACGGGAAACCGGTAAGTACAGTGCCACGTAAATACTCACTAATTGCAAAGCAGGCAATTAGTGATGCGCCAAAGCTTTTAGGGCCTGTGGCAAAGCGAGTAGTTGCCCAAAAGGCAAGGGCTGGGAATAACGCTAAGTATGAACACAGTAAGGCCATTAACGAGAGCGACGCAATAAGCGGCATGCCGCCAAAGGTGGCAATAGAAACATGTACCCAGCTTATACCTGCACCAAACCAGCCTAGGCCAAATATAAAGCCATACTTAGCGGCGCTTTTTGCGTGTGCTTTACCGGTATTATTTGGGTTGATGCAAAAAATTATGGCTGCAAGGCTAATAAATACGATGGGCCAAATTTCAAAGGGGGCATAGCCAAAAGTTAAAATAAGGCCCGCAACGAGTGCGAGCCATGCTTTTTTATCTTTTGCTAATACGGTAAGCCTAGTTAGCAGTTTCTTCAATGTCGTTATCATCAGCCTTAGGAACGGTGACTTGCAGTTGCAAAATACGACGATTGTCGGCGTTGGTTACTTTAAATTGGTAACCTTCTATATCAATCGTTTCACCACGACTTGGCATATGGCCAAATGCGTGCAGTACAGTCCCGCCAATAGTGTCGGCTTCGTCTGTGCTGTAACCTGTTTTAAAGTGCTCGTTAAAGTCATCTACAGGTGTGAGTGCTTGCACTACGTGAACATGTTTAGCAAGTTGACGAATATCTTGATGTTCTTCTTCTTCGTCGTGCTCATCTTCGATTTCGCCAACAATTATTTCAAGAATATCTTCAATCGTTACTAAGCCCGATACGCCGCCATATTCGTCAATAACAACGGCCATATGGTAGCGTTGCTGACGAAATTCATTTAGCAATGTATCAACACGTTTGCTTTCTGGCACTACCATAGCTGGGCGTAAATAATCGCGTATTGATGGTAAGTGCTCGTCTTTATTTAAGATAAGCGGTAGCAAATCTTTAGCGAGTAAAAAACCTTCTACATGGTCTTTGTCTTCAATCACCACTGGAAAACGTGAGTGAGTTGAATCGACCATCATTGGAATTAGCTCTTCAAGCGGGCTGTCGATCTCAAGAGTGATCATTTGTGAGCGCGGAACCATTATGTCTCGCACTTTAAGCTCAGACACGCCAAGCACACCTTCTATCATCTCTTTTGTTTCTGGATCGATTACGTCTCGTTCTTGCGCATCGGCAATAACTTCGACCAGCTCTTCTCTATTCTGGGGTTCCCCTTGCAACATTTGGGCTATTCTACCCAACCACGTTTTGCCAGAAGAACCCTGGCTAGATTGCGAGTTACCGTCGCTCATTGCGTCTAATTGCTCCGTTAATTTAAATTTCGTCCCGGTATGGGTCTGCTATGTTTAGCTCTGCAAGTAATTGCTTTTCTATGCTTTCCATCTCAAAAGCATCTTCACTCTTTATATGGTCAAATCCAAGCAAATGCAAGCATCCGTGAATAACCATGTGAGCAAAGTGATCATGAAATGACTTTTCTTGCTCAATTGCTTCAGCTAATACAATGGCTGGGCAAATAATTAAATCACCAACCAAAGGAATATCTATTCCGGGTGGTGCTTCAAATTCAAACGACAGTACGTTGGTTGGTTTATTTTTACCGCGATAGTCGTTATTGAGTTGTTGCGATTGCGCTTCGTCGCTAATAACGATGCTGAGTTCTGACTCGTCACGGTATTGGCTAAGGGCTTTGTCGGCCCATAGTGCAAATTGTTCTTCGCTTGGGAGGTTGTCAAACTCACAGGCTATTTGTAAATCAAGTTCGGTTGTCAAAGTATTACTCTTTAGTAGTAGGCTGTTGAAGAGCAGCGAGTGCGTCTTTTGCATTTTGCTTTTCAATGCGCTTAAGTCGCTCGCTTTCGTCGTTACGCTCGTAGGCTTCAACTATGCGTGCTACAACAGGGTGGCGTACTACGTCGTGGGCTTTGAAGTAGTTAAAGCTAATTTCGTTTACGCCATCAAGCACTTCAATTGCATGGCGAAGGCCTGAGCGTGTGCCACGAGGTAAATCGACCTGTGTTATATCGCCTGTAATCACCGCTTTTGAGTTAAACCCTATACGGGTTAAAAACATTTTCATTTGCTCGGCGGTGGTATTTTGGCTTTCATCTAAAATAATAAAGGCATCGTTTAAAGTACGTCCGCGCATGTAAGCAAGCGGTGCGACTTCGATGATATTTTTTTCGATGAGCTTTTCTACTTTTTCAAAACCTAGCATTTCAAAAAGCGCATCGTAAAGAGGGCGCAGGTATGGGTCTATTTTTTGGCTTAAATCGCCTGGTAAAAAACCAAGCTTTTCGCCGGCTTCTACAGCAGGGCGCGTTAATAATATACGGCGTATTTCTTGGCGCTCAAGGGCGTCGACGGCGGCTGCAACTGCAAGGTAGGTTTTACCAGTACCTGCAGGGCCAATACCAAAGGTAATGTCGTGGTTTAAAATATTAGCCACATAAACACCTTGGTTGTCGTTACGTGGTTTAATAACACCACGGCGGGTTTTAATCACCATTTCTTTGCCGTAAGCGCTGCTTGATGCATCTTGCTCTAGGGCTTTTGATTCGGTAATAGCTAAATGAACGGCATCGGGTTCTATTTCGCCTAAAACACCACGCACTGGTTGAGTATCAACATAAAGGTTTTTTAAGATTTCTACAGCGCCGGCGCAGTTGTGTAGCTTACCCGTAACTTTAAAAAAGTTATCGCGGTGAATTATTTCAACAGCCAGGTGGCGCTCAATTTGTTTGATGTTTTCGTCAAACGGGCCACATAAAGAAGAAAGGCGTTTGTTATCGGCAGGTTCTAAATAAATCTCTAACGTTTTTAACTGATTACTCAAAATTGCTTCCTATCGTACTGCGCCAGCGTTAACTGGCGCTAATTGTGTGACTAAGGAACGAAAGTAGCTACGCCAATTTCGTTAACAGTGTCTGGTTTTGGCTCTGCAGCTGCAGCTTTAGTTAAAATAGCTGAAGGAGCGACTTCACGTCGTAAGTTCATTTCTGATTCTGTACGAATTAAGTCACCACGTAAAGAGTTAGGCAGTGCTTCGGTAATACGTACATCAACAAACTGTCCGATCACTGTGTGCGGGCCAACAAAGTTTACTACACGGTTGTTTTCGGTACGGCCACGTAATTCCATTGGGTTCTTCTTAGAAGGACCTTCAACAAGGATACGTTGCTCTGTATCGAACATTTGACGGCTAATTTGCTGCGCCATTTGTGTAATACGGTTTTGTAGTAAGTATAAGCGTTCTTTTTTCTCTTGCTCTGTTACGTCATCTGGCAAATCTGCCGCTGGCGTACCTGGGCGCGCACTGTAAATAAAGCTAAAGCTCATATCAAAACCAATGTCGCTAATAAGCTTCATGGTTGCTTCAAAGTCTTCTTTACTTTCGCCTGGAAAACCAATAATGAAATCTGACGACATGCTTAAGTTAGGGCGAATTTTACGTAACTTACGAATTGTCGATTTGTATTCAATTGCCGTATGGCCACGTTTCATCAGGTTTAATATACGGTCTGAACCACTTTGTACTGGTAAATGTAAGTGATCTACAAGCTCTGGTACATCGGCGTAAACCTCAATGATGTCTGGGGTAAATTCTACCGGGTGCGATGTGGTGTAACGAATACGGTCAATACCATCAATAGCAGCAATAAGACGAATTAAATCAGAGAAGTAACAAATTTCGCCATCGTGCGTGTCTCCGCGGTATGCATTTACGTTTTGGCCTAATAGGTTAACTTCACGTACGTTTTGCTCAGCAAGCTGTGCAATTTCAAGTAATACGTCATCTACTGGGCGACTAACTTCTTCGCCGCGAGTATAAGGTACAACACAAAAAGTACAGTATTTAGAACAGCCTTCCATAATTGATACAAACGCAGATGGGCCATCAGCTTTTGGCTCTGGCAGGCGGTCAAATTTTTCAATCTCTGGGAATGAAATATCAACTACCGATGAGCCTTTGTCGCCTTGCACTTGTTTAATCATTTCTGGTAAACGGTGTAGTGTTTGTGGGCCAAAAATAACATCTACAAATGGCGCACGTTGACGAATAGAGTCACCTTCTTGTGAAGCAACACACCCACCTACACCAATTATTAAATCTGGCTTGTCGTCTTTTAACAACTTCCAACGACCTAACTGGTGAAATACTTTTTCTTGTGCTTTTTCACGAATTGAACAGGTGTTGAGTAAGATTACGTCGGCATCTGTTGCATCTTCAGTTAGCTGGTAGCCGTTAGTGGCATCTAAAAGTTCAGCCATTTTCTGAGAGTCGTATTCGTTCATCTGACAACCCCAGGTTTTAATATGCAGCTTTTTGCTCATTGAAATATTGCCTCGTGTTCAATTCGATAGTGGCACAAAAATGTGCTAGAAACAGGATTAAGGAGCAAGCATGCTCACTTAAAGGACGCGTATTTTAGCTGGATACCCGCCCAGATCCAAGTATAGTTTTCATGTTTGTGATCTCAAATCAATACGAGGCCAGTTTAATGTGCTGTTAGGGATATCCTCTGGTATAAAACAAATTAATTTTGATACAATCAAAACAGACTCAAGTAATAATAAAATGATGAAAAACATGACTAAAAATAATGTGATAGTGGTTGGTGGGGGCATGGTTGGCGCGGCTATGGCGATAAAGCTTGCCCAGCAAGGCTTTGGCGTACGTATAATCGAAAAACACCTAATAGACCCATCGCACATTTTTAGTAGCGATAAGGTGGATATTAGAGTGTCGGCTATTAATCGTTTTTCAGAAAATTTGCTTGATGAATTAGGTGCAATGCCGCTTTTAAGACAAAACCGCATAGCGCCTTATCAACAATTGGAGGCATTTGAGCGCGGTGGTGACAATTTATTATTTGATTGCGCCGATATAAATACCACGCATTTAGGTCATTTGATTGAAAATAATTTAATTCAAGCCTGTTTGTGGCAGCAATTTTCACAATACAATATTGAAGTTATTGAGCAAGCCACACCGATTACTAAAATAGAGCAAACCAGTGATTTAATTACGCTTGTGTATGGAGCTCAAACCTATACAGCTGATTTAGTAATTGCAGCCGATGGCGGGCAGTCGCAATTGCGTGATAAGGCGAATATTGGTATTACGGGGTGGCAGTACCAGCAGCATTGCATGGGGGTGTTAATTAAACTCGATGCGCCGCAACAAATTAAAACCTGGCAGCAGTTTACGCCAAGTGGGCCACTCGCATTTTTGCCAATGCAGGCACCGTACGCTAATTTAATTTGGTATGACGATGCAAATACACTGCAAGCATTTAAAGGGCTAAGCCCAACTCAGTTAAAAACGCACATACTTAATAAATTCCCAGAGCTTGCTGGAGACTTTGAAGTACAAACCCATGCGATATTTCCGCTTACTCGCCAACATGCTAACAACTATTCGCAAGGGCGTTTGGTTTTAGTGGGCGACGCTGCACATACAATTAATCCGCTTGCAGGGCAGGGTGTAAATTTAGGTTTTCAGGACGTAGTGGCACTTGCTGAGGTTTTAGACAATGCAGGAGATATAGGGTGCCCGTTAATGCTTAAAGAATATGAGCGAGCTCGCCGTAAGGCTAATTTGTTAATGATGAGCATGATGGATGCCTGTTACTTTGGCTTTTCTAACCAAGTAGCGCCGCTTAAATGGGCACGTAGCCAGTTTTTAAAAATGGCTAATAATACAGGGCCAATAAAAAACTGGGTGTTAAAATATGCCATTAGCGGAGAGCTAAGTTAGTTTCTAAAAAGATTACCCCCCTAATAAAGCGATTAACAATGCTGTTAATCGCGCCCTTAAAAGTTATAACCTCTTCATAAAACAACAATCATATTTGGTAAGTGGGCTACCCTGAGCTTTTTAATGTATTTTATTTCGTTATTAGATTTATTAGCCATACTAAATGTATAACAAATTGCATTTAAAGAGTGTCTGTGGATAAGCCATTTATTTTTATGATTATAGTAGGGATATTACTGTTAACTGTAAGTATCAAACCAACAATACAAGTATGCAAAAAAACGAATCGGTTTGCATGGAGCTTACTGCTTATTTTAATTGTGCTGTTTATTTTTGGCTACTGTTGGGTACTTTATTATTTTACTTTTTATGGTAGTGAACCGTTTGTAACAACTAGTGTTTCATTTATTTTAGTTGGTGGCGGCACATTTGTGTATTTAGTTGTTAGGTTAAGCCTCAAAAGTATCTTAGAGCTAGAGCGCTCAGCTCAACACCAACAATTTCTAGCTGAACACGATAGTTTAACTAACCTACCTAAACGTAAAAAATTCTTTAATGTACTCAATGAGAACATAGAATATAACCAACCTTTCATTTTGTTTTTAATAGATTTAAATAACTTTAAACGTGTAAACGATACTTATGGAAATAATTTTGGGGATTTGTTGTTGTGTGCATTTTCCAAAACATTAAGCCAACACTTATCCGAGATTGCTAAGTTATATAGGATTGGGGGAGACGAATTTGCATTGCTTTTAAACTCAACCACTCAGGATAAGTATGATTTATGTATTCAATTAATAAATAAGGCAGTACAAAAACCTTTTTTAATTTATGAACAAACTATACGCGTTAAGCTAAGAATTGGAGTGAGCTATTACCCCAAATATAGTATGCAAACTAACGAACTATTCAAACAGGCTGATTTAGCGCTGCATGAAGCAAAAAAGACACAGCAACAGATTGTTATTTATTTTAAGGATTTGAGCATTAGGGCGGATAATTTATTTGATATGTCCTTACTTATAAAGCAAGCATTGAAAAATGAAGAGTTTGAGCTTTATTTACAACCAATATTTTCTTCTAACCTTAATGAAATCCATGGAGCTGAAGCATTAATACGCTGGCCACAAAGTGATGGTTCATTTATTAGCCCTGAGGTGTTTATTAAAACAGCTGAGCAAATGGGGTTAATTTTAAATATTTCTAAGTGGGTGGTGTTAGAAACTATAAATCATTTAAAGTCGTTAAAAGCTTTGGGGTTTATCGGGGCTATTCACGTAAATTTATCAACAAGGGATTTAGAGAGCCAAGATTTTTATGAGCTTATTGAGCAATTAATCAGTGTCGATCCGACGCTGAGTGACTCAATAATTTTTGAAATCACAGAGGGTGCTATGATGACAAATATAGAAGCCGCTCGCACTATGATGTACAAGCTTAACGACCGCGGTTTTGAGTTTAGTGTAGATGATTTTGGGACTGGATTTTCTTCGTTATCATTACTAAGAGAGTTACCAATCAACCAAATAAAAATAGACCGGTCATTTATTAAAGATATGCTAACACAACCCGCTGACTATGCGATTGTAGAATCAACGTTATTTTTAGCTAGCAGACTTAATTGTAAAGTAGTGGCAGAGGGCATTGAAAATAAAGCGCTTAGAAATACACTCACAGCAATGAAATGTGATTATTTACAAGGGTATTATTATAGCAAACCTATTAAAATTAATGATTTTATACTGAAGTACTTAAATGAAGAAATAGATGGGGTAGTTTAACAAATTGGCTGGGATACCAGGATTTGAACCTGGGAATGCCAGGATCAAAACCTGGTGCCTTACCGCTTGGCGATATCCCAACTATAAATTTGCATTAGTTTTAGTTCTTAATAAGAACATGGTGCGGAAGGAGAGACTTGAACTCTCACAACCTAAGTTACTGGAACCTAAATCCAGCGCGTCTACCAATTCCGCCACTCCCGCATCACTAATTTGCTCATTTAAACTCTAAGCGAGAGCTATTCTTTTATGTCCAACTTTCCTTGGTAGAAGAAGTTGGCTGGGATACCAGGATTTGAACCTGGGAATGCCAGGATCAAAACCTGGTGCCTTACCGCTTGGCGATATCCCAACAAAGAATTAATTGATAATTTTATTTCTTATCAAGAAATGGTGCGGAAAGAGAGACTTGAACTCTCACAACCGAAGTTACTGGAACCTAAATCCAGCGCGTCTACCAATTCCGCCACTCCCGCATCGTTTGTGTAATAAAACACAGGTAGTTATTTTAAACTCTTCATTGAGCGCAATTTAACTCTTGCAGAGCCACTTCTAAAATAAGAAATGGTGGCTAAGACGGGATTTGAACCTGTGACCCCATCATTATGAGTGATGTGCTCTAACCAGCTGAGCTACTTAGCCATTGTTGGCTGGGATACCAGGATTTGAACCTGGGAATGCCAGGATCAAAACCTGGTGCCTTACCGCTTGGCGATATCCCAACAATAACAATTGATAGTTTTAATTCTTATCAAGAATTATGGTGCGGAAGGAGAGACTTGAACTCTCACATCCTAAGATACTGGAACCTAAATCCAGCGCGTCTACCAATTCCGCCACTCCCGCACACAAGGTAGTTATTTTAAACTCTTCATTGAGCAACAAAAAAATAATGGTGGCTAAGACGGGATTTGAACCTGTGACCCCATCATTATGAGTGATGTGCTCTAACCAGCTGAGCTACTTAGCCATCTTTTTTTGTTAGCACTTCATCGCTGAGTGCGGGGCGTATTATGCTGATATGACCCAAATTCGTCAACACCTTTTTTGCAAAAAAAACACTTAACAGTGTTTGTTTGCAGGAAAATTAAGCTAAGCGGCTAACTTTTAATAAAAATGATGATTTTTTGACTGCAATTCACATACAAAATTTACCGTCAAATAAAAAAGAGCAAAAGCCTGTAATTTAAAACTGTTTGATAATCAAACAAATTATTGGGAGCTAAGCATTAACTTGTCGATGAGGTATTTTTTATTGAGGTTAAATCTTCGCCGCAGTGTCTTTTTTAGATTAAACGCTGGCTTTTAGCTTGTGATTACATCAATTTTATAAGTTTATAAAGCTGAGGGTACAAAAAAGGCTCGTAAAAACGAGCCTTTAAAAATTATTACCAATCTAAATTGGTTTAATTTGTACTTATACGTTGAACAAGAAGTTCATTACATCGCCATCTTTAACAATGTACTCTTTACCTTCTTGACGCATCTTGCCTGCTTCTTTTGCGCCACTCTCACCTTTAAAGGCAACAAAGTCGTCAAAAGCAATAGTTTGCGCACGAATAAAGCCACGCTCGAAGTCAGTATGGATTTTACCCGCTGCTTGTGGCGCTGTCGCACCTACAGGGATTGTCCATGCACGCACTTCTTTTACGCCAGCTGTGAAATAAGTTTGTAACTGTAGTAATTCATAACCACCACGAATAACAAGGTTAAGACCTGGCTCTTCTAGACCAAGATCAGCCATAAACTCAAGCTTGTCTTCGTCATCTAGCTCTGAAAGTTCAGACTCGATAGCGGCACATACAGGAACAACAATCGCATCTTCAGCTGCAGCAATAGCGCGTACACGATCAAGGTATGGGTTATTTTCAAAACCATCTTCAACAACGTTTGCAATATACATTGTTGGTTTAATCGTTAAGAAGTTAATAGAGCTGATTGCTGCTTTTTCTTCTTTAGTAAGTGCTAGACCACGTAAAGTTAAGCCTTCATCAAGATGTACTTTTACTTTTTCAAGGACAGCATTTTGCTCTTTAGCGTCTTTATCGCCACCTTTTGCTTTTTTTGCATTACGGAAAAGGGCTTTTTCAGCGCTATCCATATCAGCAAGTACTAACTCAGTGTTGATTACGTCAATATCGTCAGCAGGGTCAATAGTACCTGCTACGTGGATGATGTTTTCATCTTCAAAACAGCGAACTACGTGGCCAATTGCATCGGTTTCACGAATATTAGCTAAAAACTGGTTACCAAGGCCTTCACCTTTAGATGCGCCTTTTACTAATCCTGCAATGTCTACAAATTCCATACTAGTAGTAAGAATTCGTTGAGGATTAACAATTTTAGCAAGTTCGTCTAGACGAGGATCTGGCACAGGTACCACACCTGTATTAGGCTCAATGGTACAAAAAGGAAAGTTAGCGGCTTCAATACCCGCTTTAGTTAGTGCATTGAAAAGCGTTGATTTACCAACGTTAGGCAAGCCAACGATGCCACATTTAAAACCCATAGTAAGATACCTTGTTTAGAATTCGTTTAAACGGTGTACTTGGACCCAAGTTACTAGGGTTTAAACGAATGTAGTCTGTTTTGTGCTTTTAACACACCATCTTTTGCAAGTATTTCCATGCAACGAACTGCTTCATCAACAGCAGCATCCATTTTTTCTTGGTCTTCTTTGGCCGCTTTTCCAAGCACCCAACCAGTTACCATTTCACGATGCCCCGGATGACCTACACCAATGCGCAAGCGCATAAAGTCTTTTTGATTTGCCATTTTTGCAATAATGTCTTTTAAACCATTATGACCGCCATGCCCGCCGCCTTTTTTTAATTTGGCAACGCCTGGGTCTAAATCCAATTCGTCATGGGCAACTAAAATGTCCTCGACAGGGATTTTGAAAAAATTAGCTAAACTACTGACCGCTTTACCACTTAAATTCATGTAAGTAGTGGGGATCAATAATTTGAATTCTTGGCCTTGAATTATCACTTTGCCTGTAAGGCCGTGATACTTAGGATCGTGTTTTAGAGTGCAGTTATAGCGTGCAGCGATTTGCTCGATAAACCAAGCACCTGCATTGTGGCGTGTGTTTGCGTATTCGGGGCCTGGATTAGCCAGGCCCACAAGCATTTGAATAGAATTCAAGGTTGCGAGACCTTAAAAATTATTCTGCTGCTGCAGCGTCGTCTTCAACTGGAGCTGCTTTGTTTGCTTTGATAGTCAGGATAGACTGATCATGGCCTTCGCCTTTACCTAAATCTACAGAGCTAACGCCTTTAGGGAAAGTAAGGTCAGAAATATGAACAGAATCGCCAACAACAAACTTAGAAACATCTACTTCAATGAATTCTGGAAGTGCTTTTGGAAGACACGTAATTTCAACTTCAGTTAACTGGTGAACAACAGTTGCGCCAGCTTTAGTTACAATATCTTCACCGATGAAGTGTAGAGGAACTTTAGTTTGAAATTTATGAGTAGCATCTACACGTTGGAAATCAAGGTGAGTAAGCTTAGGCTTGAATGGGTGACGTTGGATATCTTTTAAGATTACTTCAACAGCTTCGCCATCTACGTTAAGCGTAAGGATATGCGTGTAAAAGCCTTCGTCTTCTTGTGCTTTGATCATATCTTTATGAGCAAAAGTAAGTGATAAAGCTTCTTTATCAGCTCCGTAAAGGATTGCTGGAACTTTGTCTTCGCGACGTAGGCGGCGGCTCGCACCAGTACCAGTTTCTACGCGAAGTTCAGCGTTATAAGTGTAAGTTTTGTTAGACATGATGTCTCCAATAATTAAATGTGTAGGGCCTTTGCGACCAAGGACCCCAGCCAAAAGGCGCGCTATCATACCACCACACGATTTTAAAATATACATCGCTTACAAAAAAAGCGCCTAAAGGCGCTTTTATATTCAGAAATGTTTGATTTTAGTGCTCGAACATCGCTGAAATAGATTCCTCGTTACTAATACGACGAATAGTTTCCGCTAACATATCTGCAAGCGTTAATACCTTAATTTTATCAAGGGCTTTAAGTTCTTCAGATAATGGAATTGAGTCAGTTACAATAACTTCATCAATTACTGAGTCACGTAAATTTTCTGCTGCTTTACCTGAAAGAATCGGGTGGGTAGCATAAGCAAATACACGCTTTGCACCATGTTCTTTAAGTGCTTCAGCTGCTTTACACAAGGTACCACCGGTATCAATCATATCATCGACGATAATACAATCACGGCCTTCAACGTCACCAATAATATGCATTACTTGTGAAACGTTTGCTTGTGGGCGGCGTTTATCAATAATAGCTAAATCAGTATCATTTAGTAATTTTGCAATAGCGCGAGCTCGTACAACACCACCAATATCTGGAGATACAATCACAACATCATCAAAATGACGCTCTTTCATATCTTCAAGTAATACAGGGCTGCCGAATACGTTATCCACTGGTACATCAAAGAAGCCTTGGATTTGCTCTGCGTGTAAATCAACCGTAAGAACACGGTCAACACCAACGCTTGATAAGAAATCTGCAACAACTTTAGCAGTAATTGGTACACGGGCAGAACGTACACGACGATCTTGACGGGCATAACCAAAATAAGGAATGACGGCAGTAATACGACCTGCAGATGCACGACGTAGTGCATCAACCATAACGATAAGTTCCATAAGGTTATCGTTTGTAGGGGCACAGGTTGATTGCAATATAAAAACATCCGAGCCACGAACATTTTCATTTATTTGAACACTGATCTCACCGTCGCTAAAACGGCCAACAACAGCATCGCCTAATTCAATATATAAACGTTTTGCAACTTTTTGAGCTAACTCAGGTGTTGCGTTACCAGCGAAGAGCTTCATGTCAGGCACGGTTGGGTTCCTCAGGCACTGAAATTTTGGACTAACGGGCAATGATAAATACCACTGCGAGTTAACTTATTATTACTTGTACGTTACTTCATTGATCGAATATGGCGGCTAACTCCGTATGAGCAGGGGAGATATTAACGCTTGAGGCGATAAATCCCTGCCAAGTATGGGGGAGATTAGCAAGTACATCTTGTGCTTGAACTTGACTCGCAAATTCTACAAAACAACATGAACCTGTTCCGGTCATCTTCGACGGAGCGTATTTTAGCAACCACTGGAGGGTCTTTTCAACCTCGGGACAGAGCTTTTTAACTAAAGGCTCACAATCGTTGGTCAAAGTATGGTGTTTCCAATCGCCTAAAATTTTTGGTGTATCGCGTTTTAAATCCGGATGCGTAAATATTGTAGCTGTACTTACATGTTGATTTGGGTGTACGACGCAGTACCATTTTTGCTCAAGTTCTACTTGGTGTAATTCTTCGCCAATCCCATGTGCTATGGCGCTTTGACCTCGAACAAATACAGGAACATCAGCCCCTAGTTGTAACCCTAAACGTGCTAATTCATCTAAACTACGATCAATTTTCCAGAGTTTATTTAAGGCCAATAACGTGGTCGCAGCATCAGACGAACCACCGCCAACACCGCCACCCATTGGTAAACGTTTTATTAAATTTATTTTTACACCCAGTCGTGTTTTACTCTGAGTTTTTAATAATAAAGCGGCTTTATAGATTAGATTATCGGTTAATGGTATGCCTTTAGTATCACCTGTTATAAAAATGTCGGGTGTATCTATCAGCTCAAAAGTCAGTTCGTCACCAAAATTTAAAAAAGTAAATAACGTTTCTAACTCATGATAGCCATCTTCACGGCGACCATTAATGTGTAAAAATAAGTTGAGTTTTGCCGGAGCAATAAGTGTAAAAGACGTCGTGTTATTCATATTTAATTAAATTGCCAATCGTAGAGTTGTAATTTTGATTTTAATTTTTTGGTGTTTTAATGTTATTTTTGTTGGCAGCCAATATCCTGCACTTTGTATATAGCTGGCATACTCTATTTGCCACTTTTTACCTATGTCATCGAACCACAGTACTTGTGTGGCACGACCAAGTTCATCGACTTTTAAACTTTGCGCGTCAATTGTGCCTTTTAACCAATTTTCAGCATTATTAACTGGGAGAGTAAAACCAGTTAAACGCTTAAGAAGTTGTGCGGCATTTGTGTCGTAATACTTATCGTCATCAAATTCTAGTTCTGCGCCTTCGCTTGTTTGTCTGAGTTGCAAAATACGCGTACCAATAAATGAGGTAAGCACTAAATTGTTATTGTTTTTGGTTTGTTGCCAATTTAAATTTGCAGATTGGCGCTCATCTGGGCTTATAAAAGCCAATTTACCTTTTACATGCCAAGTTTTTTGATCTGCTAGGTGAGCTTTCCAATTGTCATAAAGTATTGTTTTAGATGTTATTTGTTGGGCGCAACCGCCTAAAAATAAAAAAAACATGAGTAAAATAAAATATTGTCGAATCAAATGTTGTTCCTTACTTTCCATATTCCGCTGATTTTTGATAAAATTGCCGCCTTTGAAGTAGGGCTCAGCAATATTTGGCACATATGACCATAATAGCACTCGGTATTAATCACAAAACCGCTTCCGTAGAATTACGTGAGAAAGTGGCTTTTTCGCCTGAGCAAATTTCAGAGGCGTTGCAACAATTAAGTGGCCACGCCGACTTTAATGAAGCTGTAATTGTTTCTACCTGTAATCGAACTGAAGTCTATTGTAGCCTTGCTCAGCAAAATTCCCAAACACTGTTGAGTTGGCTTGCCAGTTTCCATGGTTTGGATGAACTTGAACTGATTAAGAATATATATTGCTATGAAAATAACGAGGCAATAAAGCACTTAATGCGTGTTGCTTGCGGGTTAGACTCTTTAGTTTTGGGTGAACCGCAAATTTTAGGGCAAATTAAGCAAGCCTACAATAGCGCCAAAACGCATGATGCTGTAGGTGTTACATTTGATCGGTTGTTTCAAAAAACATTTTCGGTTGCTAAAGAAGTTCGTACAGAAACCAACATTGGTGCAAGCGCTGTTTCAGTGGCGTTTGCCGCCGTTAACTTGGCAAAACATATTTATGGCAAACTCGACAAAACCAATGTTTTATTAATTGGTGCAGGCGAAACAATTGAACTGGTAGCTAAACACTTATACCAAAATGAGCCGCAAAATATCACCGTTGCCAATAGAACAATTGAACGAGCGCGTAGCTTAGCTGATGAAGTGTCTGCGGATGTTATTGCATTAGCGCAACTGCCTGAACGTTTATATAAAGCGGATATCGTGATTAGTTCTACCGCCAGTACATTACCAATTATTGGTAAAGGGGTTGTTGAGCAAGCGCTTAAACAGCGACGCCATAAACCTATGCTATTTATTGATATTGCGGTTCCGCGCGATATAGAAAGCCAGGTAGGAGAACTTGATGCGGCCTATTTATATTCCGTTGATGACTTACAAACCATTGTAAGCGAGAATATGGCGGCACGAGAACAAGCGGCTGAACAAGCACAAATAATTATTACTGAACGCACCAAAGAATTTGCAATGTGGATGCGCTCACTCGATTCGGTAGATTTAATTCGCCATTATCGAAATGATGTACAAACAATAAAGTCGGAATTAGTAGAAAGAGCCGTTAGTCAGCTTTCTAGTGGTAAAGACGCAGAAAAAGTAATTTTAGAGCTGGCCAATAAATTAACCAATCGCTTAATGCACGCGCCTACCCGTGCAATACAAGATGCAGCGAAAAAAGGTGAAGTGGCGCAGCTAAACCAGTTGAAAAAAATGTTAGGTATTGATCAGGAATAACCGTTAAATGAAAGAGTCTGTTTATAATAAATTAGAAACCTTAGTAGAGCGTTACGAAGAAGTACAAGCGCTGCTAAGCGACCCGTCGGTCATTAGTGATCAAAATCGTTTTCGTGGGCTTTCAAAAGAATACTCCGAGCTTGAAGAGATTGTAAAAACGTTTTTAACTTATAAAGAAACGCAAGACAATTTAGCCAGTGCAGAAGAGATGCTTAAAGATTCTGACCCTGAAATGCGTGAAATGGCGCAAGAAGAATATAAAGAAGCTAAAGCACAAATTTTGGTAATTGAGGATCAAATTCAAGTATTAATGTTGCCAAAAGATCCGCGAGATAACAATAACGTGTTTGTTGAAGTACGCGCTGGAACAGGCGGTGATGAAGCGGCTATTTTTGCTGGCGATTTATTCCGTATGTACAGCCGCTATGCAGAAACTAAAAAATGGAAAGTAGAAGTTGTGAGCACCAATGAAGGTGAGCACGGTGGTTACAAAGAAGTGATTGCGAATATCAGTGGCGAAGGCGTCTACGGTCAATTAAAGTTTGAATCAGGTGTACACCGTGTACAACGTGTGCCAGAAACTGAATCACAAGGGCGAGTGCATACCTCTGCGTGTACTGTTGCGGTAATGGCGGAAGTACCAGAGGCCGAAGCGATACAAATTAATACCGCAGATTTAAAAGTTGATACATTTCGTGCATCAGGCGCAGGTGGTCAGCACGTTAACAAAACCGATTCTGCTATTCGACTTACACATATACCTACCGGTGTTGTGGTTGAGTGTCAGGATCAGCGTTCGCAGCATAAAAACCGCGCTAAAGCGATGTCAGTACTTGCAGCACGTTTGCAACAAGCTGAAGATGAAAAGCGCCATGCGGCAGAAGCATCTGAACGTCGTGACTTAGTTGGTAGTGGCGATCGTTCTGAACGTATCCGTACTTATAACTACCCGCAAGGTCGTATTACTGATCACCGCATTAACTTAACACTTTATCGTTTAAACGAAGTGGTAGCGGGTGATTTAAGCTGCGTTATTGACCCATTAATGCAAGAGTATCAAGCTGACTTATTAGCGGCTATGGGCGACGAGTAATCGTGAGCCAAACTCTTGAACAAGCAATTGCTGCAGGCGCTAATTTATTAGCACCTAGCAGCGAAAGTGCTAAATTAGACGCACAAGTTTTACTTCTACATATTCTTCAAAAACCTCGCAGTTACCTTTTTACTTGGCCAGAGCATGAACTTAACGCTAAGCAACAACAGCAATTTAATACATTTTGCCAACGACGTTTAAACGGTGAACCTGTTGCACATATTACAGGGCAACGTGAGTTTTGGAGTTTATCGCTTGAAGTTAACGCAACAACCTTAATACCTCGCCCTGATACTGAAACATTAGTAGAACAAGCACTTGAAGTGGCTGTTCCTGCTACAGCTAAAGTACTTGATTTAGGCACGGGTACTGGTGCAATTGCGTTGGCACTGGGTAGTGAAATGCCTGATTGGCAAATTATTGCAGTAGATAGAGTAAGCGATGCCGTTGCACTTGCTACACGTAACCAGCAGCGATTGGCAATTAATAACGTGCTCGTTAAACAAAGCAACTGGTTTAGTGAGTTGCACGGTGAAAAGTTTAATCTAATAGTCACAAACCCACCTTACATCGAAAGCAACGATATACATTTAAATCAGGGCGATGTGCGTTTTGAGCCTTTATCGGCATTAGTGGCTGATGATTGCGGAATGTCTGATATTAAACAAATAATTACACAATCACGTGACTATTTGCTATCTAATGGCTATCTTTTAATAGAACACGGTTTTGAGCAAGGTGAAGCTGTTCGTCATTTCTTTGAAAAAATGGCGTTTGTTAATATTAAAACAGTGAAAGACCTTGGTAATAATGACCGTGTAACGCTCGCACAGTGGCCTTAAATAGTAAAAATTGTCTACTTGTGTATTAAAAAATGCTGCGAGGAAATTTTAGCTATGATGGATGATTTCTTATTTTCAGATGAGCCTCAAGAGCCTGTTAGTAAAATAGAACAGGGCACCTGGAAAGTATTAATCGTTGACGATGAACCTGAGGTTCATGCTGTAACAAAATTGGCATTAAGCGATTTTGATTTTCAAAATAAACGATTGGAGTTTGTAAGTGCATACTCTGGTGCAGAAGCGAAAAAGTTAATAGACGAGCACTCTGATGCTGCCATAGTTTTGCTTGATGTAGTAATGGAAACGGATGATGCGGGTTTGCAAGTCGCTAAATACATTCGTGAAACAGCTAAAAACAATCATATTCGAATTATTTTACGAACGGGTCAACCGGGTCAAGCACCTGAAAGACAAGTTATTGTTGATTATGATATTAATGATTATAAATCGAAAACGGAATTAACGGCGCAAAAACTATTCACTGTTATTATGTCTAGTCTTCGTTCATATCGCGATATTATTTCTATTGAACAATCACGCGAAGGGCTAGAGAAAATAATAAAAGCCTCAAGGGATATATTTTCGGCTCATTCAATAGATAGTTTCACTGAGGGCGTAATGCAGCAACTTACCTCGTTATTAGGTATTGCAGATCAAGCAATGTACGCCACTACATTAGTTGCTCAAAATCCAGAAGAAAACAATAACAAAAAGCTTATTGTTCGTTCAGGTACAGGGGACTTTGAACAAAGTGAAGGAAAAGAGTTAGAGCTGGTTCTTAAAAGTGAACAACTTGCAGCGTGTCAACAAGCATTAAGTGACAAAACAATCGTATATAAAGATAATTACCTATTTGCTTACTGCAGTAGTCAATATAATCATAACTCAATGTTATTTATATCAGGTATCCCAAAATTATTAACGGATACGCAACGTCATTTAATTGAGATTTTTTCGCAAAATGTGCAATTAGCATTTGAAAATGTGCAGTTACAATCAGAAATAGAAGCAACTCAGCAGGAATTAGTTTATAGATTGAGTGAAGCGGTAGAGCAGCGCTCAAGTGAAACAGGTAATCATGTTAAGCGTGTGGCTAATATTTGTCATATATTGGCTGAGGGTTATGGCTTATCTAAGCGAGAAGCCGATTTAGTTCGATTAGCATCGCCTTTGCATGATGTTGGAAAAGTAGGTATACCGGATGCTATTTTAAATAAACCAGGAAAGCTCGACGGCCAAGAGTGGGAAGTGATGAAAACCCACACAGATAAAGGTTATAGCATTTTAAAAGATTCACCGAGGGAAATTGTTAGTGCTGGTGCAATTATAGCAAAAGAACACCATGAAAAATGGGATGGCTCTGGCTATCCGAATGGATTGAAAGGTGAAGAAATAAATGTATTTGGCCGAATAGTCTCTCTTGCTGACGTTTATGATGCACTTCGCCATAAACGCTGTTATAAAGAACCTTGGTCACTGCAACGAGTGGTTGATGAAATCAATTCACAAAAAGGATCGCATTTTGAGCCTAAACTTGTTGAAGTGCTTAACGATAAGCTTAATGAAATAGAAATAGTATTAACTCGTTTTCCAGATTAATATCAAAAATATAGAAGTCAGGGGCATATGGATTATTTAGCAGTAAAGCACTCACACATGGCAATTGCTATGCTCAGTGTTATTTTATTTTATGTTCGCTCTTTTTCGCGAATTGGTAGTGGCAAAATAGCTAAGAATAAGTTGGTACTTATTGGTAGTCATAGCATAGATACACTACTGTTGGTTTCTGCTCTTACACTTGTTTTTATGGCTAAAATTAACCCTTTTGAGCAGCTATGGTTGTTAGAAAAGATAATTTTAGTTGTTGTGTATATTGCGATAGGGGTTAAAAGTTCAAAGCAAACTAACACCCTAGCTAAAATTATTTACATTGTAATTAATACCGTTGTTGTTTTAGCGATAGGTTATTTAGCGACGTCTAAATCAGCTTTGTTGTTCTAAAGTAAACCTTAATAATTTGAGCTTTACGGTATTGCTTGTAAAGCTCGTTCTTCCTCCTCGCTGCAAATATTCAAAAACATCACTATATTGGTATATAGCTTTAAAGTTAGGTAAACTACGCCTTCGTTTTCTAAAATGTTGCAGTATTGATGACCACCCTCGGGTTTGATGAACACGATGAATCTTATGTTGATGATGCTTTTGATGAATTTACCCCTGCGGCAATTTATCGTTGTATTAAAGCTGAGTCTAAATGGGATCCTCAATTAGATTTAACAGCAAGTTTTGACATTCTCACCGACTTTGAGCAACAAATAAATGTTTTGTGCTTAAAAGTGAGCGACGATCACGATCGCTTAGAAAAATTATTAGATACTTTTTATAGTACCTGGCTATTTAGTGCCTCAAGCTTAAAAGTGCCTGAGCATAAACTAAATAGTTTAAGTTATACCTTAACCATGCGCAGTGGCTCCCCAACTACATTAGCTATTTTACTGTGCCACTTTTTACAACACGCTAAACTCGATGCTAGCATGAGCTTAAACCAAGGCGATATTGGTGTGCATGTCGCTATTAGCGATGAGGAAGGCTACATAATTGAACCAAGTAGCGGTCAACAAAGTTGGTATATTATCCCTGAAAATGCGGATGAGGATGATGGGCAAGAACAGGAACCACTAGAACTTATTTTTGATGATGAAGTATATAAATTGTTCTTAGCTCAACAAAAATGGTCTTTTATTAGCGAAAATAAATTTGGCCATGCTTTAACGTGTGTAGAAATGTTGATGGAATTAATTGGCGACGACCCGTATGAAAGACGCGACAGAGGCTACTTATTAAATCAACTCGATTGTCCTAAAATGGCACGAGATGATTTACAATTTTTTGTCGATGAATGTCCTGACGATCCTGCTATTGAGATTATTCAACATCAGATAGAAGAATTAGAAGATAATAATAAAACTCACCATTAAGAATAGGAAAAATTATGGTTGAAACTCAAAGTGCATTAATAACCAATGATGCCGTTGTACTTGGTTTACTTGCTGTTATTTTGGGGTTTATATTTAAAACCTCAAACAGTGAACGCCCAGCACTAAAAAGATTTTATAAATACGTACCGGCCTTGTTACTTTGTTACTTTTTACCGTCACTACTGAATACATTTGGTATAGTTGATGGCAATAAGTCCAATGTTTATTACGTAGCTTCGCGCTACTTACTGCCAGCTTGTTTAATACTTCTTACCATTAGTATTGATTTAAGAGCCATACTTAATTTAGGCCCTAAAGCACTTATTATGTTTTTAGTAGGTACCTTGGGTATTGTTATTGGTGGACCTTTGGCTATTTTAGTCGTCAGTGCTGTTGACCCTAGTATTGTTGGTGGCCATGGTCCTGATGCGGTATGGCGCGGTATGACAACTGTTGCGGGTAGCTGGATTGGTGGCGGTGCAAACCAAGCTTCAATGAAAGAGATGTTTGAAGTTGGCGGCGATATATTTTCGGTGATGGTTACTGTTGATGTAATAGTCGCTAATATTTGGATGGCTGTTTTATTGTTAATGGCAGCAAATCATAAGAAAATTGATGCGGCAACAGGTGCCGATACTAGCGCAATTGAAGATTTAAAACGCCGAGTAGAAACATATCACGCAGAACATGCTCGCATGCCTACTCTTAACGACTACATGACATTACTTGCTATTGCATTTGGTATTACTGGTTTAGCACATTTTTGTGCTGATTTTCTAGGTCCTTATTTTGGCACTACTTATGAGTGGGCAAAAGAGTACAGCCTAAACAGCAAATTCTTTTGGTTGATTGTCATATCGACTACGATTGGTATTAGTTTATCTTTTACTAAAGTGAGACAAATAGAGGCGTTTGGTGCTTCAAAAGTGGCCTCTAGCTTTTTATATATTTTAGTTGCATCGATTGGTTTGCATATGAATGTAACCGCCATTTTTGATAATCCCGGCTTGTTTTTAGTGGGTGCTATTTGGATGCTTGTACATGCAAGTTTAATGTTGCTAGTTGCTAAACTAATTAAAGCACCGTTATTTTATATGGCAGTGGGCTCGCAGGCTAATGTGGGCGGTGCAGCGTCTGCACCTGTTGTAGCATCAGCGTTTCATCCGTCATTAGCGCCTGTTGGTGTTCTGTTAGCTGTACTGGGCTATGGTGTGGGTACGTATATGGCTTATATTTGTGGATTAATGATGCAAGCAGTTGCACCGTAAGGAATTTAAATGAAAGACCAAATTATTAAAATTAATGAAATTGAACTAGCAAACAACAAACCGTTTGTATTGTTTGGTGGTATTAACGTATTAGAATCTCGCGATTTAGCTATGCGTGTTGCAGAGCATTACGTAGAAGTAACCACTAAATTAAATATTCCTTATGTATTTAAAGCGTCATTTGATAAAGCTAATCGATCTTCAATCAATTCGTACCGTGGTCCAGGTATGGAAGAAGGTTTAAAAATATTTGAAGAGATTAAAAAAACGTTCAATATTCCGCTTATTACCGATGTACATGAACCACATCAAGCGGCCCCTGTTGCTGAAGTTGTCGATGTTATTCAGTTACCTGCATTTCTAGCACGTCAAACTGATTTAGTGGTTGCTATGGCAAAAACAGGCGCGATCATTAACGTGAAAAAACCACAGTTTTTAGCACCACACGAAATGCGTCACATCATTACTAAATTTAATGAAGCGGGTAATAACAACGTAGCACTTTGTGAACGAGGCTCTAGCTTTGGGTATAATAATCTAGTGGTTGATATGCTTGGCATGGATGACATGAAAGCAATGGCTCCTGTGATTTTTGATGCAACACATGCGCTACAACGTCCAGGCGGTCGTACAGATTCGGCTGATGGTCGTCGTGCACAAGCAGCTGAGCTTGCTCGAAGTGGTATGGCATTGGGTATTGCTGGTTTATTTATAGAAGCGCACCCAAATCCTAACGAAGCGAAATGTGATGGCCCTTGCGCGCTAGCACTTAGCAAGTTAGAAGGTTACTTATCGCAAATGAAAGCGGTAGACGATTTAATTAAAAGCTTTGAACCGCTTGATACAAGTGCAAATGACTTATAATTAAAAGCTTAACAATTAAGTGAAATGTTAGAAAAGCGACTTAGGTCGCTTTTTTTACACCTTAAATATACTCTTTCTCAGCATAGGTATATAATTCACCGCATAAGAAAAACTAATTCTAAGCTTGGTCATCATGTCAAGACGAGTACCTCCATTAAACGCATTAAAAGCTTTTGAAGCCGCTGCGCGCCATTTAAGTTTTACAAAAGCTGCGGAAGAGCTTTATGTAACTCAAGCGGCTGTCAGTCATCAAATAAAAACACTTGAAGAACATTTAGGTTTGAAATTGTTTTTACGTAAAAATCGTTCGTTATTATTAACCGAAGAAGGGCAAGGCTACTTCCTCGATATTAAAGAGATTTTTACGCAACTAATTGATGCAACCGAAAAACTATTAGCGCGTGGTGCTAAGGGCTCATTAACAGTTAGCTTAACACCAAGTTTTGCAATTCAATGGCTTGTACCTCGTTTAAGCTTATTTAATGAGTTACATCCTGAGATTGACGTGCGGATCAAAGCGCAAGACCAAGACGAAAACTCATTAACAGATGATGTTGATGTGGCTATTTATTACGGGCGAGGTCATTGGAGTGGTGTGCAAGCTTATAAATTACATACCGAGTATTTAGTCCCTTTATGTAGCCCGATGTTGTTAAGTGGGATAAAACCGCTTGACCAACCAAGCGATTTAGCACATCACACTTTACTACATGACACTACCCGTAAAAACTGGAAAACATGGATGAAAACGGCTGGTGTGCGCAATATTCAAGTTAACCAAGGTCCTATATTTAGTCATTCATCGATGGTGCTGCAAGCAGCAGTGCATGGCCAAGGTGTGGCAATTGGTAACAGCGTGCTGGCAAAGCCTGACATTGACGCTGGACGCTTAGTGATCCCATTTAATCACAGTCTTGAAAGTAAAAACGCCTATTATTTAGTCCTTAGAGAATCACAAACAGAGCTAGGTAAAATAGTATCCTTTAAAGAGTGGATGTTGAGCTTAGTAGAGCAAGAGCAAGAGTATTAATATGATTGAGTGGGTTAAAAGTAGTCAGCAGCCAGCAATAGCTCAATTTATATTTGCCCATGGAGCTGGTGCCGGTAGTGATTCAGACTTTATGCAGCATGTGGCAAAACTAATCAGTGAACAGGGTGTTGATGTTGGCCTATTTGATTTTGAGTATATGCAAATAGCCAAACAAACGAATAAGCGTAGGCCTCCTGAGCGAGCACCTAAATTACTTAGTTATTACGAGCAAATACTTAACCATACACAGCCAAACGTTCCGCTATTTATTGGCGGGAAATCAATGGGTGGACGAATGGCATCCATGCTTGCTTGTACGACAGAACAACCTGTTTTAGGTGTTCTTGCTTTTGGCTATCCGTTTCATCCACCAGGCAAACCTGAAAAGCTGCGTACCGATCACTTCGCAGATATAGTCTGCCCTTTTTTAGTATTGCAAGGTGAGCGAGATACGTTTGGTACTCGCCAAGAGCTTGCAACAATGGCTATGCCGAAACAGCCACAATACATATGGCTTACAGATGGGGACCACTCACTTAAACCTCGTAAAAAAAGTGGTATGACTGAGCTACAAAATAGAGAAACAGCTGCTTTGGAGGCTGTTAAATTTATTAAAAACTGTGTGGATTTAAATTTAGAGGGTAATTAATGATTAAAGTATTTTTAATGATGGGCAGTATTTTTTGTATGCTTTCGGTCATGTTAGGTGCATTTGCTGCACATGGTTTAAAAAGCCGTTTAACAGATTATTCGCTTGGGGTTTTTAAAACTGCTGCTGAATATCAAATGGTGCATGGACTTGCGCTTATTGCGGTTGCTATTTTAATTAAGTGGGGCATAAATCTGAGCTGGGCTGGTGGTTTTTTCATAACTGGCACACTACTTTTTAGTGGCAGTTTATATTTACTCGCATTAACTGGTATGAAGTGGCTGGGGCCAATAACGCCGCTAGGTGGGCTGTGCTTTATTATTGGTTGGGTAGTTATTTTAGTGCAAGTTGCACGATTTAAGTTTTAAAGAGTTTAAGGGTTAATATGTCTAGTGTTGTGATTTACTGTCGTAGTGGGTTTGAAAACGATGCCGCTGCTGAAATAACGTTTCACGCTGCAGAGCAAGGCTTTGCGGGTTATGTAAAAGCAAAGCCAAATACGGGTTACGTTGTTTATGAATGTTTTGAAGCGCATCACAGCGACGAAATAATCAAAAAAGTTGATTTTAAAAATATGGTGTTTGCACGCCAATGGTTTGCCGGTACATTACTTGAAAACATGCCTGTGGAAGATCGCGTTGGCGCGGTAGTTGAAGCTGCAAAAGAGTTTACATTGTGCTCAGAGCTACGTGTAGAAACCCCTGACACAAATGAAGGAAAAGAGCTTTTAACGTTTTGTAAAAAAATATCAACACCACTTAAAAAAGCCCTCGAAAAACAAAATACAGTATTGCGCGAACCCAAAGCAAACCGTCCTGTAATGCATGTCATGTTTTTAACAAACAACACAGCTTATGTAGGTTACTCATATAGTTTTAATAATTCTCCATTTTTTATGGGTATTTTACGTCTTCGCATGCCAAGCGATGCACCGAGTCGATCAACATTAAAGCTTGATGAGGCGTTTAATGTATTTATTCCTGAACAACAGCGCGAATCTCGTGTTGCAGCAGGTATGCGCAGTGTCGATTTAGGCGCTTGCCCTGGGGGCTGGACATATCAGCTTGTTCGCCGTGGTATGTTTGTAAGTGCAATTGACAATGGTCCGATGAATGATGATTTGATGGAAACAGGCCAGGTTAAACATTTTAGAGCTGACGGTTTTAAATATCGCCCTGAAAAAAGAAATGTTACCTGGTTAGTATGTGATATGGTGGAAAAACCCACTAAAGTGACGACCTTAATGATTGATTGGGCTGTGAGTGCCTACGCTAAAGAGTTTATATTTAACTTAAAGCTTCCAATGAAAAAACGTTTTGACAGTGTCTACGAATGCCTTTCGATGATTAGAAAAGAGCTAGATAAACAAGGTATTAACTACGAGTTGCAAGCTAAGCATTTGTATCATGATCGTGAGGAAATAACCGTTCATTTAAACGTTACTAAGGTGCCACAAAATCTATACAGCTAAGTTTTATTAGTAATAAAAAATGGGTCTGATGACCCATTTTTTGTATATTTAACTTCGATATTTGGGCCTGTAATTATCAACCCATAAACGCGTAGCCCCACACACAGCGACAGGCATTACTATTAAGTTTATAAATGGTATTGCTGTTAATAGCATAACGGCAAAGCCAAACCCATACGATAGACCTTGTTTACTTTTTAAATCGTCTTTCATCTGTTTAAACCCAATTTTATGGTTATCGAACGCATAGTCTTCGTATTGCACTGCGAACATCCAACAGGTAAATAGGACCCATAATATTTGACCAATGACGGGGAGTATCCAAAGCAGTATAAAAAACCTATAGCGCGAGGAAGGTAATAGCATAACTTTGTCCACTCGCGGGCTAGCATACGAGGTATGTCTTTTACTAATTCAGCAAAGCCATCATCGTTAATCTTTTGGCCTGTTAAATAAAGTTCTACTTTTTCGCTTAACAAAGCGTTGAAGGGGGCTGCGATAAAATTAGTGATCACTGTAAAGAGCATACTGTAGCTAAATAAAACCATTAATATAGCAATTGGCCACATTAGCCATTCAAGCCAACTTAACCATTGTGGCAACATATCATTGATGTAGCTAAAACTGTCACTTAGCCAACCGAATAAGAAAAATAGCGAGCTACCAAAAAGTAAAATATTAATTAATAATGGAATAAAAACAAAACGTTTTAACCCCTTTTGAGTAATTAATTTAAAACCTGAAAAAAATATTCCATACCTTGTACTATCTGCACAGTAACCTCAATAAATGTTTACCACTGTAGCTAGTATAAATAGCTGAATTTTTTTGAACAGCGTTTTTAGGTAACAAAGTGTTTAAATACTAGGCTAGTTTATCTTTCGAGGTTAAGTTTTCAGCAGTGTGCTTGGTATTTAGGCAAAGCAGAGCCTATGTAGTTTGGTTATTCTCCATAAATAGGCGATAACGTAGAATAAATGCCAAGCATGCGCTGCCCGCGGAAGCTTGGTTCGGTTTTTACTTATTCTTACATGGATGTAAGCCAGTAGAGTAAGCCAGTAGAGTAAGCCAGTAGAGTAATACAGGAGCAGTTACCGAGCCCACTAGGTTACAAACCTCACGCCGCGATTAAATAGCCCATAGATTGAATGAATTTTAATTCTGAAAGGTCAACAGGCACTAATAATGCTATAAAGTGGCTTAACTTAATGGTGATTTATCTATGGCAGGGAATTAAGTTACTTTTTTATAGAGAGCTTAGGCTGATTCTGTTCAGCTCCCTAACGCATGCAGTTTTAGTGACATTATTTTAAAAGCGAGTAATTATAGATGGCTAAGATCTTTGTGATTGGGTTGCCCAGAACTGGCACTACTAGCATAAGTGTTGCGCTACTAGAAATGGGCTTTTCGGTGGCGCATACCGCTTTTACAAAGCAAGCATTTGAAATGTCTGATGCAATATCTGACGCACCTTGCTTTAGTGACTACATGCATTTAGACGAGTTATTCCCAAATGCTAAATTTATATACTTAAGTCGAGAGCTAAACAAATGGGTGCCTTCAATTACTATGTTGCTCGAAAAAATGGCGCCTCATTTAGATTTAAATACAGGTAAGTTTAATCCTATTTTAAAGCGTAGTTTTCATCGTACGTTCTCTGATGTATTACCCTTATCATCGACAGCGCTAGCTGGTTGTTATTTAAAGCATGAACAAGCTGTTTTTTCGTATTTCAAAAATAGTGACAATTTTTTAGCAATAAATATTAGTGAGCCTGATAGTTTGTTAAAACTAAAACAGTTTTTAGGCGTGGAGATACAAGGAAATACCTGTTTTCCTAAATTAAATATAGGACGTCAAGTCGCCAACTGGAAAGAATATAAACACCCAAATAAAATTAACTCTAATTTGGCTGGAAAAGAACATAGAAAATACTTTGACTATTCGCTGACCCCATTAAAGTGAATACGAAATATGACTTTTCTGTTATTAAAATTTTTTGCATCGACCAAATTAAATAAAATAATTGAGCTGGTAGCATGTGCTATTTTTAGAGGCCTACACTGAATTTAGCAAGTAATTGCATTTAATCATGAGGGCATTCTTTATTCGCGTAAATTACTGGGTTTATTTAAACGTTTAAATAAGTAGAACGAGGTTGTTCATTTTTTACAATTCGGTATAGTTTGCCAACACATATTTTTAATATAAATTGAGATGTTCTATGCAGTTAGTTGATTTAAAACCGAATGACCAGGATGTGATTAATGTTTTTTCTGATATCGACCGACTAATAAACTCTCTATATCCAGTTGCCACTGCACAGTCTCTTACGTTAAATGAACTAAATGAGCCAAGTGTGTATGCGATTGGTTTAAAGAATGATGATGGTATTATTGCGTGTGGCGCTATTGTAAAGCAGTTTGATAAAACGCCCTATGGTGAAATTAGACGGCTTTATGTAAGCCCTAGTTATCGTGGTAAAGGGTTATCTAGGCGTATTATGCAGATACTTTTACATCACGCAGGTGAGGAGAAAATCCCACTGATCAGGCTAGAAACAGGGCCAAAGCAAATTCAATCGATTAAGCTATATGAAAATCTTGGTTTCAAACGATGTGCTAGTTTTGGGCCTTACCTCGAGAATCCACAAAGTGTATTTATGGAGTTAGGCCTAAGCCAGTAACAAAGCGCATAAAGGTTAACAGCTTCACTCTAAGTGACCACACTAAATTATTTAAGTAGCGATTAATTATAGTTTTTTATAGTGTATAAATTAAACTATAATGAATTGCTACTTTCAAATATACCCAAAGTTCATTAGTACTATTATATATTGTCTGTTAAAGATCATTTCAAAAATGCCCTCTTAAAATTAACAAAAGCAGAATACTGTTTTTGTTGGCTATAATCGTATAAAATCCGTCATTTACTATGCTCCTTAAAATACTTCAAACCATAACGTTTAAATAGCGAGACTTTCTTATCCTTTCTAAAAATGACACTAAACCAATGACAGACATAACAGTAGTAACCCATAATGGTAATTTTCATGCGGATGACGTTTTTAGTATTGCAGTACTTAAACACGTGTTGCCAGCGTTTAAACTGGTACGTACTCGCGATAAAGCGCTTATAGAAAATGCCGACTTTGTAATTGATGTAGGTGGCGAATACGACCCTGAAACGAACCGCTTTGATCATCACCAGCGTGGTGGTGCAGGCGAGCGAGAAAATGGCATTCCTTTTTCGTCGTTTGGTTTAATATGGAAAAAATACGGCTTAGCGTTGTGTGATGATAACCAAGCCGTTGCTGATAGAGTGGATTCAGGCTTAGTTTCAACTATTGACGCCATCGATTGTGGTCATGTTGAAGGGGTATCAAAAGGGATAAGCTTGAGCCAAACAATCTCAATGTTTAACCCTACGTGGGAAGAAGAAAGTAACTTTGATACTTGTTTTGATGAAGCCGTTGAATTTGCAGCTCGCATGCTTATTCGTTTTATCGCTTCAGCTCACGGTAGTGTAAATGCAAAAGAGATTGTCGCCAAAGCAATTGAAAATGCTGAAGATGCCAGAGTAATCGTACTTGAAAAATACACACCGTGGAAAAAAACGGTGCATATTTTATCAAGCGATGCGCTATACATGGTTTACCCATCGCATTCTGGACAATGGATATTACAAACTGTACCCGTTGAGCCAGGTTCGTTTGAAGATAGAAAATCGCTGCCTAAAGCATGGTCTGGTTTATCTGACCAAGCGTTTGTAGATGAAACAGGTATTGACGACGCTGTGTTCTGTCACAATGGTTTATTTATAGCGGGCACTAAGTCGTTTGAAAGCACAATGAAACTTGCCACTATGGCGCTTAGCGAATAACAACTCAGATTCATAACGAATACTAAGCATAACAATTTATATAGATTGTTATGCTTGTTATCTTAGCGCGGAGCATTATGTTTGAATTAAAAACAATCGCACTTTTTACTATTACAGCCTTAGCAGAAATAGTGGGTTGCTATTTGCCCTACCTTTGGCTTAAGCAAGATAAAAGCATTTTACTTTTAATTCCAGCGGCTTTAAGTTTGGCACTATTTGCATGGTTGCTCTCTTTACATCCTACTGCTGCCGGGCGTGTGTATGCAGCTTATGGCGGCGTATATATTTGCGTTGCGCTATTATGGTTATGGGTTGTTGATGGCGTAAAGCTTACTATGTGGGATATTATCGGTGGTTTAGTTGCACTGCTGGGTATGGCAATAATTATGTTCGCCCCAAAAAGTGCATAGCTAGCTTATACTCAATTAATCGAATTCGCCTGCACACTACTGCAATTTCCTACTTTCAATGCCACAGGCAATACCTAACGCTACATATGCGCCAAGTAATGATTTAAGCTGGTGGATGTTATCCATCGCGTTTTAGACGTGTAGTTTTTATTCATGTTGCAGAATACATAGGTATTACTTGGTCACAACACGTTGGCTAAATAGCAGTAATTTGAGGCGTTGAGAACACCTTACTCTAATCCATCAAAAGTAAATTCAATAAGCAAAGTAACTCAAGATTAATTTTAGTGAATGAGCTAACTCATTTTGCTAATAAAATTTATAATGAGTCATTTAAAAACAGCCATTTTTTACAACTTTTCTTATCTTTAATAATCATCAAAGTCCTATTTTATATACGCTAGCGAGCAATACGTGATTGGTTGTTTTATCAACATTAAAAATCACTCGTTACGAGTAAAAATACTTGTTGGACTTAAATCTCTATTTTTCTTTTAATGCGCGGCACTAGCCGAGTCGGCATTAATTAAATAAAAGAGAAAGATAAATGAAAGAAACAACATCACTAGAACAAGCTCGTACGAGCTACAATGTTCGTCATTGGAGCCAAGGTTTTTTTGGTATTAATGATCAAGGTGATGTGTATGTTGCACCCAAGGCTCATGCACCAGAGCAAACCATTGCATTAACAGATATCGCAAAGCAACTACAAGATAAAGGTTTAAGCTTACCTGCTTTAGTTCGTTTTCCGCAAATTTTACACCATCGTGTACACAGCTTATGCGGCGCATTTAATACTGCGATTGAAAACTATGGTTACCCTAAAGACTACCTATTAGTTTACCCAATAAAAGTAAACCAACAACGTGAAGTGGTTGAAGAAATAGTAGCAAGCCAAGCACAAGTAGAAAAAAAGCAACTTGGTTTAGAGGCAGGCAGCAAGCCTGAACTACTCACAGTATTAGCATTAGCTGAAAAAACCAGCGCTGTTATTGTATGTAATGGCTACAAAGATAAAGAATACGTACGTTTAGCACTTATTGGCGAAAAGCTAGGTCATAAAGTGTATATCGTACTTGAAAAGCTTTCTGAGCTAGACATGGTACTTAGCCAAGCAAAAGAGCTTAACGTAAAACCACGCATTGGTATTCGTGTACGTTTAGCGTCGCAAGGTAAAGGTAAATGGCAAGCGAGTGGCGGCGAAAAATCAAAATTTGGTTTATCTGCATCGCAAGTTTTGCATGTAGTTAATCGTTTAAAAGACGCAAACCAGCTTGATTTGCTTCAGCTAGTACATTTTCACTTAGGGTCACAAATGGCGAACATTCGTGACGTACGTTTAGGTGTAAGCGAAGCGGCGCGTTTTTACTGTGAGCTACGTAAATTAGGCGCAGAAATTGATTGCCTTGATGTAGGCGGTGGTTTAGCTGTTGATTACGACGGCACGCGTAGCCAATCGCATAACTCTATGAATTACAGCTTAGCTGAATATGCAAATAACATCGTGTACACCATTGGTGATACATGTAAGCAATATGAGCAACCAATGCCGACTATTATTTCTGAGTCGGGTCGTGCGCTTACGGCGCATCATGCTGTGCTTATTTCTAATGTTATTGGTACTGAAAGCTATACGCCAGAAGAGTTAGTAGCGCCAGCGGCAGATGCACCCCTGTTATTAAAAAACATGTGGGCATCGTTTGTACAGTTAACTGATTTAACGGATGACCGTGCATTAATTGAAATTTATCACGACAGCCAAGGTGATTTAGCTGAAGCGCATAATCAATTTGCACTCGGTTTATTAGACTTATCGCAGCGTGCGTGGGCTGAGCAAATTAATATTCGTATTTGTTATGAACTTAACAAGCACATGGATAATAAAACCGTTTTCATCGTCCTATTATTGACGAGTTAAACGTTCGTTTAGCCGATAAGTTTTTTGTAAACTTTTCGTTATTTCAATCGCTTCCAGATGCATGGGGCATTGATCAAGTGTTTCCGGTATTGCCATTAAGTGGCTTAACGCAAGCACCAAAAAAACGTGCCGTATTACTTGATATAACCTGTGATTCAGACGGCGCACTTGAGCATTACGTAGATGGACAAGGCATTGAAAGCACATTACCTGTACCAGAGTTTAGTGCTGATAAACCTTATTTAATGGGCTTTTTCTTGGTGGGTGCTTATCAAGAGATTTTAGGTGATATGCATAACTTGTTTGGTGATACGCACAGCGCAATTGTTAATATGGATGAGCAAGGCGTTGCAAGTATTACCGAGATAAACCAAGGTGACACTGTTGCCGATATGATGCGCTATGTACATTTAGATGTTGAAAGTTTTCAGCAATCATACGAGCAGTTAGTAAGCACTAAAATTGAAAAACACGAACAGCAAAGCGTTTTAGACGAGTTGCAAAGCGGCCTTGATGGCTACACTTATTTAGAAGAGTTATAAGCAATGTCAACTTTGTTTGGTCACGCAGATCACTCATTGTACTCAAATGGGATGACGTTTTTACGTCGTCCTATGGTGCAAAATATTAATGCAATTGATGCAGACGTAGTCGTTTTAGGCTTACCGTTTGATTTAGCGACATCGGGTCGCCCTGGTGCGCGCTTAGGCCCTGATGCAATTCGTCGTGCATCGGTTCATTTAGCATGGGAAGACACTAAATACCCGTGGACGTTCCCGTTGTTTGAGCGCCTAAAAGTGGCAGACGCAGGGGACTTTACTTACCCTGTCGGGGATCCTGAGTATTTTACTGCGCAACTTGAAATGGCTGCTGATCAAATACTCCGTCAAGGTAAAACGCTATTAGGTTTAGGGGGCGATCACTTTGTGACGCTTCCGCTATTACGTGCTCATGCAAAAATACATGGCAAAATGGCGTTAGTGCACTTTGATGCGCACACCGATACTTATAGCAATGGCTCGCGATTTGATCACGGCACTATGTTTTATCATGCACCAATGGAAGGGCTGATTGATGTTGAGCACAGTATACAAATAGGTATTCGTACCGACTTTGATCAAAGTAAACATGAGTTTGCTGTGATTGATGCAATGCAAGCCAACGATTTACATGCAAATGAAATTGCAGCGCAAATACTTGAGCGAGTAGGTGACCTACCTGTTTACTTAACGTTTGATATAGATTGTTTAGACCCTGCGTTTGCGCCTGGGACAGGCACCCCTGTGTGCGGTGGTTTAACGTCAGATAAAGTACTTAAAGTACTGCGTGCGCTAAAAGGTATAAACATGGTAGGTATGGATGTGGTAGAAGTATCACCTTCGTACGACCAAAGTGAGCTTACCGCTATTGCCGCAGCAACCATTGCGAGCGAATTACTGCATTTGTGGACGCATAAAAACAAGTACTAATTATATAACTTAAGTACTACAAAAAAGGGTATGCGCAGGCATACCCTTTTTTATTTAGAGGTATCGATTATTCAGCAGCTTAATTTCCTTTAACCAAATAACGCTTAGCCCAATAAGAGGCAGGTTAGTAGTAACAGGGTTAAATGCTTCAATAAGTAATTGTGGCTGCATTGCAACTACAGCGAGTAAAAGGCCAATTAATGCTAAAATATTTAAAATTACTAGGTGTTTATTTTTATAAAACACAAATAAACACAATCCAAATATAATTTCGCCAACACCCGCCGAACGTGTAATTAAGTCAGACACTTCTGCTGAAAAAGCAGCACTGCCAGTCATTAATTTTTCAAGTGGTGCAATATGATAAAGCTTTGGAAAAAAGCCATGATATATCCAACTTAAACTCACTATGTAGCGAGCAAGTTGAATATAACCGCGATTATTTCCTAGCATTGTCAATACGCTCTTGTGCACTTGGGTGGCTAGACAAGTACTCTAAAAAGTCATTTACTTTTTCGAGGTGCTCGTTTTTGCTGGTATGGCTTTCTTGTAGGGCCTCTATTGCATCAGCAAAGTCATTACTCGAATACCCAAGCGACTCTAATTGAATGAGTGCAAAGGTATCTGCCTCGCGTTCCATATCTCGTGAAAACCCTTGCTGAGCAAACGATGCACCCGTACCTAATGCAACCTCTGCAACCCCTTCTAAATCACCAAATACAACCGCTAGCACAATCGTACTTGCGGCAGATTGTGCTGTAATGCGTACGCTATGCTGGTGCACTACATGGCCCATTTCGTGTAGCAATACCGCTTTTAGTGCATTGGGTTTATCGGCAAGTAAATTTGCTAAATCATCGGTGACCACGATACGGCCATGGGGGAGTGCAAACGCGTTAGCACCAAAGCTGTCTGATTTATAAAACGATAATCTATAAACCGATTGATCAAGCGATAACGCATTAAGCATACTTGTAAAATGTGCTTGTACTTTAGCTTGCTGCTCTGCGGGCAGCTCACTTGGGTCAAGCGCAATCTTTTTAATTAGTGTAAAGCTTTGCTCCCCCATTTGTTCCACAACATTACGTGGCAGAGTATCAACACTGTAAACAGCAATGGCGGGTACCGCTTTATAAAGTACTAACCACATGAAAAGTGGTGTAAATATGACTGCGGCTAAAATTGCCCATTTACTTTTTTCAAGGCGCTCCATTATGTGATGGTTATTTTCTTTAAATGGCCACCTGTAACTTACATCTTGAGGAATAAAACGACTGCCATCTTCAAAGTTTAGTTCGTCGGCAAGTCCTGCCATTCCCGAACTTAATTTTAGACTTGAGATTGCGTGGCGAGCTATAACGTGTTCATCGTTAATAACGTCAATGTGTGTGTCGCTAATAGTTGCAACACACACTTGATAGTTACTCGATGCGATGGGGAAAAAATGTCCCTTTACATGCATAGTGAGCTCTTAAGTTAGAGAAAGGTCAATATCAAATACGTTTGCAGCTTCTTCAGCAAATGATGATTGCTGTTCTTGCGCGGTATCGATTAGGTTTAATGCACCAGGATAAATAGTGACGTTAGTTACATCAGCGAGCATTTTTGATGTACGTACTTTTGTCCATGGGTATGCAAGGCCTAGCGAAAATACGATAGCCAACATATTAGTTAATAGTAAAACAGCGAAAGGAATTGGTTTTAGCTCTGATTTAAATGTAGCAACGCCTTCAAAATGGCTGTTATCAAAAATGTGATTTCTAATAGCGGCGTGCCATACAGCAGAAACAATGGCAATCATTAGTACATAGGCAATCATCATAAAGATAGGAAGCATAACCATAGCAGCGGAGTTTTCTAAATTTTGTTGATTTTCAACATCTATTAAGTTGAGGCCAAATAACCCTAAAATTCCCATAAAGAGCACCATGGTGATAGAGCTCACTACAAAACAAATAAGCGCTGTTAGGTAATAGGTTTCGCCTTTTAGGTTTACAGTAAGTGGTTTGTCACCGTAACTAATATTGCTATGGATATAGCTATCAATACGTTTTATAACATAAGGCATTAATAAATAAAGCGTAAATATGCTGGCGATAGGCAAAAGTATAAAGTTAATAAAGGCTTCGCCGTAATTGCCTTTAAAAGTAAAACGAACATTACGATGGCGCGTCATACGCAGATTAAAACGTAAACCTTGATTAATAATCCATGGCATTAAAAAGATAAAACCAAGAGCAATAAACAGCCCCAAAATAGGCAAAAAGCTAATAGAGAATGTGTAAATAAAAAATACAACAACCGCTAAAATCCGACCTTTTAAAATTTGTATTGGTGTTGCTAGGTAGTCAAAGCTATGACCATCTATACGAGTGTGGCCGTAAAAATAGCGATGCGTACGTACTTTAGCCCACGCTGAATATATGCCAAGCGTAATAACGCTAAGTAATATATTTACAATCCAAATTCCAAAAAACTCACCGCCTTTACCACTAAATTGCACTTTTCCGCTAAAAATTGGTTCAGCAGGCTCATTTATTGGTGGGCTTGTTTCAGAGAGGGTAGGGTGTATTGATTCCATTAAAATTATGTCCATATTTTTTTTGTTAATTTACCTATTTTTAGTGCAAAATTCAATGTTTATAATTATCTCACCCTTCTGTAAACAGCTATAAATAGGCGTTTTAAGTATTGAGTTAAATACTCTAATACTTTTTTATAAATAAACCTCGCTGGTTTTATTTATTTGGCTGGTAACTGGGAACTTTAGCTTTTTAATATGCGATTTAGCTACTATACATAGTTAATGCTGCTTAAATGTAATGGCATTAATTATGTATTAAGCACACCTACGTACAATAAACGCAATTGATTTATATGCCAAAATAATAGACTGTAATAGTAGTGGGGATGTAAATTTATTTAGGTTTTACAGCTTTTATCACCGCTTTAAATAACATTAGGATATTTATTATGTTTCAAGCAGTCGTGTTAGGGGGATTAGAATTTAGTCCGCTGATTGTTTACTTCCCAATTGCATTTATTTTAACGGCGTTGACTCGTTTTGTTTTGCATCAATTAGATTGGCACGATCGTATTTGGAAAGTGGCTTGGTTTGAAGTATCACTATTTGTTTGTTACTTGGCACTGACCGTCTATTTATACCAATTTGCTTAATTAAGTGAGCTATTTTGTGGTAAGAAAACCGTGTCGATAACAAGGCAAAACTTTCGTTATTTAGTTGTTCTATATCAGAAATTTTTAACACAGTTAGCGTCTGGTTTAAGCCCTCAAATTGCTCAAGTATTATTGCGGATTGGTATTACTAAGTGGAAGATAAATTGAATGATTAAATATCTGCGTATTACTTTTACTATCTTGGTTGTTATAGCTGCCGTGTTTGCTGGGCGTTGGGTGTGGACTGACTACATGCATACGCCTTGGACGCGTGATGGACGTATTCGAGCCGATATTGTTACGGTTGCTCCAGACGTATCGGGTTGGGTAACTGCTTTAAATATTAAAGATGGTCAAAACGTACAAAAAGGCGAAGTACTTTTTAATGTTGATCAAAAGCGTTATCAAGCAGCGCTTGATAAAAGTAAAGCAAACACAGAAAACGCATTGTATACATGGGAACTTGCCAAGCACAAATACGAAAGACGTGTTGAGCTAAACACTCAACAGGCAATTAGTGAAGAAACGCTAGAATCAACGCGCATTAATACTAAAATTGCTGAGGCAAATTATAACTTAGCCAAGACAGAGCAAACAATTGCGCAGTTAAATGTTGATAGAACTAAAATTGTTGCGCCTGCATCAGGGCAAATAATTAATTTGAATTTACGCCAAGGTAACTATGTAGCTCAAGGCACACCTGTTTTTGCTATTGTTCAGTCAGATTCATTTTATGTAACGGGTTACTTTGAAGAGAGTAAAATACCGCTTATTTATCCTGATCAAAAAGCTAAAATAGCCCTTTTAAGTGGTGGTAAGCAATTAACAGGGCATGTAGTGAGTGTAGGCAAAGCAATTGCAAATACGAATACACAAAGTAACGGTCAGCTTTTACCACAAGTACAACAAACATTTAATTGGGTGCGTTTATCGCAACGTATTCCTGTTGATATTAAGTTAGATTCATTGCCCGAAAATACACAGCTTAGCGCAGGAATGACCGCCACTATACATCTCGCTACACGTTAAGGGGAATTCAGTGGGCGTTGTATTACAAAATTTGTTTTTTCCAAAAAAACAGGCAATTATTTTTGCGACTAAGGGCGTTATAGCCATGGTGATGGCGCTCACTATTGCTATGTCGCTTAATCTTGAAAGGCCTTATTGGGCGTTGGTCTCGGCTATATTTTTACAATTACGCCCGCAAAGCGGATTGGTTATTGAAAAAGCAATTTGCCAAATAATAGGCACCATAGTGGGAGGTTTATTTGGCATATTGCTTTTAACTCAGTTAATTCTCTACCCTTATTTAGCACTCGGTGCACTGGCATTATGGTTGGGGGTGAACTCTGCGTTATCGGCAATGGTACGCCAAGCAAACTTTGTGTATGCGTTTGCTATGGCCGGTGTAACAGCCGCCATTATTGTACTTTTAGTCATGGTTACTCCGGCAATGGTGAGCAGCCAAAGTATATTTGATATTGCACAAGCGCGAGTAAGCGAAATAACAATAGGCTCTGTATGTGCTGGGCTTGTGAGTCATCTATTTTGGCCTGTAAAGGTTAAACATTTACTGCAAGTACAAGCACGGTCAGTTATAAATCAAACGTTACATTATTTAGTTATTGAGCTTGATTCTAAGGGCTCTCACGAAAATCGCCATCAACAAATAGATGGCATTATGGCAACGTTAGGATCTATAAACGAAGACTCCAGCGCAGTAAGGTACGAAGGACCAAAAGGTCCAGGGCGCTCACGTGCTGCAAATCAATTGTCGCAAAAAGTGCTTTCTTTACTGGCTTCAATTCAAATAATTGGTCGCCTGCAACGAAACCACGCAGACCTTATTACTCCCACATTAGATAAATTAATAACTCAACTTAAGCACGTATTTGCGCAAATTAAAGAGTCTGACGATTTTGATTACTGCGCCGAACAAGTTAAAACGCTGCGTAAAGAGCTAACCGACTATAGAGCAAATACGGTGTGTGATTCGCCATTTGAATCTCACATGCTCAATGTGAGCTTAGAAGTAGCAGCCGACTTAACAATTTTACTACGCGCATACAGAGCGTTAGAAGAGCGTGATAAAACATTATTAAATGCACCCAGTATGCTTACATATCGCGACCCATTAGCTGGCATTATTGTTGGATTTAGAACTGCTTTGGTGTTTTCTATCGGTGCATTTATTTGGATTAATACAGGCTCTTCTGCTGCATTATTAATTATGATTTTACCGGTCATATTTTCGATAATGCTGGCGCGAATACCGTTAGCTATTTTGCAGGTTGTAATAAAGCGTTTATTGGTAGGTGTGGTGGTTGCTGCTATTGTAACTATTTTTTACGCACTCAATTTATTATCACAAAGTGGTGGGCAATTAGAAATATTACTACTTGTGTTAGCAGGGCCTTATTTTCTGGGTTTACTACTGCTAGCTGATCAACAAACATTGCCATATGGCTTGGGGTTTTGTATCCCATTTACGATTTTGGTAAGACCCAGTACCGATATGAGCCTTGCGTTTTCAATCGATTACACACTTAGCTCTGCAATGGCAATTTTCGCGGGGGTAAGTATTTTATTTTGGATTTTTCAGTTATTCACAGGTCCGAGTGTACAATTACTTGTTCATCGTGTTTTTAAGGCTACTTATAAAGATTTACTCGAAATAAATAACCATCCAACCCCAAGTATTTGGTATAACCGCCGCATGGCCGATAGGTTAATACGCTTAACTAATTACGATCAAGGTTCACACTCACGCGTTATTACAGACCTTGCACTAACCGCTCTAAACTTAGGGCATGCGTCGGTTCGATTAAACTCAATTTGTGAAAATTTGGCTGGTAATACAAAGCTAAAGTATTTAAATGAGTGGCAGCGTACATTAGCCGATGCATTTATGTTGGCAACCAAGGGCAAGTTTAATAATAAGTTTAAGCAAGCGTCAGATAATCTTTATGAGGAATTGGCTCAGACGGTTGACGATTCAAATCAATTAGAGGCAATAAAAGGCATGTTTATTCGCATTAATCTGACCTTCGAAAGAAGTGCGAGTAAGATAAATTAGCCCCATTCGCTGCTTTTCGAGTTCAGATGTTATAACGAAATCTGTTATACTTGCTGGATAATTTTATGGGGCTGTTATGATTTCAAAAAACCAACTCAAACTTATTCGCCAACTTGGCCAAAAAAAGTACCGAAAGCAATATAATCAATACCTTGTACAGGGTGAGAAAAACGTACTTGAGTTATTAAACAGCCCATTAAATGTGGTTAATATTTTTGCTACAAACGAATTTATAAATGCGTACCAAGGTAAGTATCCGCACGCTAATTTTATTGAAGCGGATGAAGAAGCCCTCACCAAAGCCAGCACGCTAGTTAGCAATAATGCAGCCATTGCTATTGTTGATATGCCAACGGCGGCTTTACCACACGCAAATGGCTTAATACTCGCGCTTGATGGCGTATCAGACCCTGGTAATTTAGGCACAATAATAAGAGTGGCAGACTGGTATGGTATTAAACATATAGTAACTAGCACCGACAGCGCTGACGCTTACAACCCTAAAACAATTAGCGCCACGATGGGCTCATTTGTAAGGGTATCGGTAAGCCAAGTAGATTTACCTGATTACCTACAGTCTTTAAATTTACCTGTGTACGGTGCTTTTTTAGATGGGCAAAGCGTGCATAAAACCCAATTTACGGGCTCAGGCGTTTTACTAATGGGCAGTGAGTCGCATGGAATACGCGAGACATGTGCAAAGTTAGTAACTAATAAAATCACCATCCCCGCTTTTGGTGGTGCAGAATCGCTTAACGTTGCAATGGCGACCGGTATTATTTTAGATAATTTTAAACGACAAGCTTAACAATTTAACTGTTAATGAGTTAAATTGTTTGTAATCAATAACAATAATAATCGGTAATAACAATAAGATGCGCTTAAGCACTATTAAATTAGCGGGCTTTAAATCGTTTGTAGAGCCCACTAAAATTCCATTTCCTGATCAAATGACGTGTGTTGTTGGCCCCAATGGCTGTGGCAAATCTAACGTTATTGATGCAGTACGATGGGTGCTTGGTGAAAGCTCTGCTAAAAACCTGCGTGGCGACGCCATGACCGACGTTATTTTTAATGGCTCAACTAATCGTAAAGCCATATCGCAAGCTTCTGTAGAGCTTGTTTTTGATAACGATAAAGGAAGTCCTTCAAACACGTTTGCCGATCGAAACCAAATTGCTATTAAGCGTTTAGTAACGCGCGACGGACAGTCACTGTATTTTCTAAATGGCAGTAAATGCCGTAAACGTGATATTACCGATATATTTTTAGGCACTGGCCTTGGTCCGCGTAGCTACGCAATTATTGAACAAGGGATGATCTCGCGTTTAATAGAGAGTAAACCACAAGAGCTGCGCGTATTTTTAGAAGAAGCCGCTGGTGTTTCTAAATACAAAGAGCGCCGCCGCGAAACACAAACACGCATTAAAAGCACCCGCGAAAACCTTGAACGTTTGTTAGATGTGCGTAAAGAGCTGCAAAGCCAGTTAGATAAATTGGCTGTGCAGTCGGTTGATGCAAAAAAATACCGCGAGTTAAAAGCACAAGAACGCACGCTAAAAGGCCAAATTGCGGTTTTAAAATGGCAAAAGTTACATCAGCAGCAACTTGAAAAAAGTGCCCAAATTAAAAAACTTAATGATCAAATTTCGTTTTTTAAAACCGCTAACTCAGGGCATGACGATGTACTTGCAAGCCTAGAAGGGCAAGTACAAGCCCAGCAAGATAAACTAAGCGATGCCCAGCATCAACAACATGTAATACACACCGAGCTTACTCGCGCTGAGCAACAACAAATAAACGTAAAACAACAAACTCAAACGCTTAAGCAAAATTTAATTAAATTACAGCAACGCCAAACACATAGCCTTGAAGTTAAAGCGCAGCAGCAAATTGTGTGCGAGCAACTCAACGAAGCCCTGCAAGAGGCAAGTGAAAATGCCTTAATATGTGAAGAGCAAGTTAGTGGGTTAACGCATGAACTTGAGGAATTATTAGCACTTAAGCAGCGCCACCATACTCATTGGCAAGCTTTGTGTGAGCAACAACAACAACTTAATAATAATGTGCAACTACATGGTAGTCACATTAAACAAACTCAGCAGCAAATTGATCATGTTAACGAGCAAATTGATCAGTTAACTGTTCAGCTTAGCGAGCTACAAAGTAGTGATGTAGAGCAGCAATTAACGCAGCAAAAACAGCAAACACAAACCTTAACTCAAGAACTTGCCGCTAAACAAACAGCACATACGAAGTGCACTGCTAAGCTTGAAATGCAAAATGAGCTTGTTAATAACTCACAAACACAATATTCGACGCTCACTCAAACAATAAACGAGTTAAAAGCCAGTATAACGGGGCTTAAAAGTACATTAGGGCTTGATGAAAAAAGTGAACGTACTAATGGTTTGTTTAATCAGCTAAGTGTTAAAGAGGGCTTTGAGCTTCTAATAGAGCAAGCACTTAAATCTTTAGAGCATTTAAATGTAAGTGAGCAGCAAGCTGATAACAGTGTGTGGCCAAATAGTGATAAAAGCATGCCAACAAATAGCTTAGCTACATATATAACAAGCGGTGTTTATCCAGAGCATTTAGCACGTATTGCTTATAGTGAAAGCGGTGATTTAGAAATACTAAAAGATAGTTTTTATACAGCCGTTATGGATAAAAACGGTGCTCTATATGGTCGTAATTGGCATGTAAGTGCCGAATGTAATGCAGAAAACTCATTACTGTTAAAGCATAAGCAATTGCAAGATAAAGCTCAGCAGTTAACTAATACTGAGGGCGAGTTACAACAAGTAACACACACTCGTGACGAATATACAGCTGAGCAAATAAAGTTAGTTAACGAGCAAAGCGAGCTAAAAGAAGCCATACATGAGCTTGCGCAAAATATAGCGGTAGCCAGTACGCGCAGCGACATGCTTGTGCAGCAAGTAGCACAATTTAAGTTACAACTAGAAAAGCTACAACAACAAAAACAGCAATTAACCACTGCGCTTTTACAATTAAATACCGTGCTTGGTGAGCAAACAGAGCAATTTGAAGTGTTAAATGAGCAGCAACTCAAGTTAGCGGATGAAGTAGACGCTGCAAATAGCTTGCGCTCACAAAGTGATAAAAGTTATAGCGAAGCATTAAGCATGCTTGAGCAATATAAAACACAAGCACATAAGGCAACGCTATCAGAGCAAAAGGCACGCAGTGAATGGCAGTTAAGCCAAACCAAATTGAGCCATGCAGAGCAAGAGCACGTTAGTGCATCAGAAGGTGCGCAAGAACTACTTAGTGAAATAGAAGAGCTGCTGATACCAGAGCAAGAACTTAGCGATAAAATTACGCAGCTCTTAGCACAGCATCAAAAAGGTGAGCAGGCATTAGTATTGCTACAAAAAGAATTAGCTCAGGCCAAAGAAAGCTTAAACACTAAGCAAGTAAGCCTTAAAAATTCACAAGGTGAGCTGGTGGGCTTGCAACAGCAGCACCAAAAGCTAACAATTGAAGAGCAAAGCTTACTGATAAAAGCACAAGCTGCGCTTGAACCATTAGAAGAATTAAAACAAAGCTTAAAAGCGATACTTGATGAATTACCAGATTCATTAAATTTGAGCGCAGCGCAAAATCAGTTAACCGGATTTACTAATCAGTTAGATAAATTAGGTGCAGTAAACTTAGCGGCAATAGAAGAGTTTGATTTAGCCAAAGCTCGTAGTGATTATCTTGATAATCAATTAGATGATTTAACAAAAGCGTTAAATACCCTTGAAGGTGCTATTCGTAAAATTGATATTGAGACCAAAACACGCTTTAAAGCGACGTTCGATCAAGTTAACGAAGACTTTGCTGAGCTATTTCCTAAAGTTTTTGGTGGTGGCAGTGCGTATTTAGAATTAACCAGTGACGATTTACTCGAAAGTGGTGTTAGTATAATGGCACGACCACCGGGTAAGAAAAATTCAACAATTCACTTGTTAAGTGGTGGAGAAAAAGCGCTGACCGCATTATCATTAGTGTTTTCTATATTCAGGCTCAATCCAGCCCCATTTTGTATGCTGGACGAAGTAGATGCACCATTAGATGATGCTAATGTTGTTCGCTTTTGCCGTTTGGTTGAAGAAATGTCACAATCAGTACAGTTTATTTATATTAGCCATAATAAGATTGCGATGGAAATGGCGGGTAGATTAACAGGTGTAACTATGGCAGAACCTGGCGTATCGCGTATGGTTGCTGTAGATATAGAACAAGCAGTGCAACTTGCACATGTATAAATTTTTATAACAAGTATATTAGTTTCAATTAATATACAGGCTTTAGGCATATCAAATAAGAAAAGGTGAGGGGATGGCCGAACAATTAAGATGGGTTTTAATCATTATCAGTGTAGTTGTCATTGGTGGTTTATTAATACATGGATTGTGGTCTGTTAGAAAAAAAGACCGCCCAGAAGTGTTAAATAACGAACGGGTTGAACCATTGCAAGAAAGTGCACCAGCTTCATCTAAATCATTTCCTACAGAGGCAGAGCTAAAAGAGCCTGTGGTAGAAGAACGTGATGAACCACAATTCGGTGAGCTTAACTTTGATGAGAATGAGCCACAAATTGATACAAGCGTACCAGCAGTGCCCATTGAAGATGACCTAGAAGTAGTTGATGATCTAGAAGCAAAAGAGCAAAATGATGAAAAATCATCTGCGCAAATGCCTGACTTTGTTATTGTGCATATTCAAATGCCAGAAGGGCTTAGCATGCAGGGCAGTAAATTATTACCAGCCGTTAACACGTTAGGTTTTAAATATTCTGAGGAAGGCTTTTTTAATCGCCACTTAGATCCGGCAGGCCAAGGCCCTGTATTATTTAGATTAGTAAATATGTACAACCCAGGTACGTTTGATATTGATAATATGGAACAGTTTAGTACCGCAGGGGTTAGCTTATTTATGACATTGCCGTGCGACGGTGACGGCCTAGCTGCATTTAACATGTTGCACAGTGCAGCTAAAAAGTTAGCTGACGAGTTTGGTGCGCAAATTTTAGATGCAGAGCGAAATGAAATGACCGTAGAACGCGTCAGGCAGTATGTTGAGCAGGTCCGTTCTTTTTCAGCGTAAATAGCGCACATATTATATTTTTATAAGCCACTGGATGATTATTCATCAAAGTGGCTTTTTTTATGTTTATTGAGGTTTAAATGTCTAGCAGCATTAGTGAGCAAGTTAATCATCTTCGTACTACATTAGAGCAACACAATTATAACTATTATGTGCTTGATACCCCCAGTATTCCTGACTCTGAATACGATAGGTTATTACGCGAACTAAGCGCACTAGAAACCGATCACCCTGAATTTTTAACCGCCGACTCCCCAACACAAAAAGTAGGCGGTGCAGCACTGAGTAAATTTGAGCAAGTAGCGCACCAAGTACCCATGCTTTCACTTGATAACGCCTTTAGTGAAGAAGAGTTCACTGCGTTTAATCGCCGTATAAAAGAGCGTTTAATGAGTACCGATGAGCTTACTTTTTGTTGTGAGCCAAAACTTGATGGTTTAGCTGTATCAATTATTTATCGTGATGGTGTACTTGTACAAGCGGCTACGCGAGGTGATGGTTTTACCGGTGAAAACATTACTCAGAATGTAAAAACAATTCGTAATGTACCACTTAAGTTACGTGGCGATTACCCAAAAGAGCTTGAAGTGCGCGGCGAAGTATTTATGAACAGCGCCGGCTTTGACAAACTAAATTCGGAAGCGCAAAAACGTGGAGACAAAGTATTCGTTAATCCGCGTAACGCAGCGGCAGGTAGCTTACGCCAACTCGACTCTAAAATTACCGCTAAACGCCCATTGATGTTTTATGCTTACAGTACTGGACTTGTTGCTGATGGCAGCATTCCAGAGGATCACTATCAGCAACTAGAAAAGCTGACTGACTGGGGGTTGCCACTGTGCCCAGAAACAAAATTAGTTGAAGGTCCAAAAGCCGCGCTTGAGTACTACAGCGATATTTTAACGCGCCGTAGCGAGCTTAAATATGAAATTGATGGCGTAGTAATCAAAATAAACCAAAAGGCCTTACAAGAGCGTTTAGGCTTTGTAGCACGTGCTCCTCGTTGGGCTATTGCTTATAAGTTTCCGGCGCAAGAAGAAATAACTCAATTACTTGATGTTGATTTTCAAGTAGGGCGCACAGGGGCAATTACGCCAGTTGCGCGTTTAGAGCCTGTTTTTGTCGGTGGTGTAACCGTATCAAATGCAACACTTCATAATAGCGATGAAATTGCACGTTTAGGTGTAAAAGTAGGCGACACGGTTATTATTCGTCGCGCAGGAGATGTAATCCCGCAAATAACACAAGTTGTACTTGAACGCCGTCCTGATGATGCTAGAGATATTGAATTTCCAGTGACTTGTCCGATTTGTGATTCGCATATTGAAAAAGTGGAAGGTGAAGCTGTAGCCCGTTGTACTGGCGGGCTTGTGTGTCCTGCACAACGCAAACAAGCGATAAAACACTTTGCTTCACGAAAAGCGCTAGACATAGATGGCCTTGGCGATAAGATTGTTGATCAACTTGTAGATAGAGAGCTTATAAAAACGCCCGCTGATTTATTCGTTTTAAAACAAGGGCATTTTGAATCACTTGAACGTATGGGACCTAAGTCAGCTAAAAACTTAGTAACAGCACTTGATGAAGCTAAAGGCACTACGCTCGCTAAGTTTTTATACTCACTAGGTATTCGTGAAGCGGGGGAAGCGACAGCACAAAATTTAGCTAATCACTTTTTAACCCTTGAAAATGTAATTAATGCCAGCATTGATAGTTTAACGCAGGTAAGTGATGTCGGTGAAATAGTTGCAGCGCATGTTCGCGGTTTTTTTGCTGAAGAGCATAATTTAGCGGTAGTAAACGCATTAATAGAGCAAGGCGTAAATTGGCCAGCGTTAAGTGCGCCTTCTGAGGAAGAGCAACCACTCGCAGGACTTACATATGTACTTACCGGCACGCTTAATACACTTAACCGTAATGATGCTAAAGCTCGCTTGCAGCAATTAGGTGCTAAAGTCTCGGGTAGCGTATCGGCTAAAACAGATGCGTTAGTCGCAGGTGAAAAAGCAGGTTCAAAACTAACTAAAGCGCAAGATTTAGGTATCGACATACTCACGGAAGATGAATTAATTGAGCTGCTTAAAAAGCATAATGGCTAGGAAAACCACAATGAGCCGATATGGGCCAGAATACTGGGATAAGTACGGAAGTTACCGTACACCTATAGCATTTCATTTAAGTTTGCTGGTGCTTTTACGTGGCTATTTTATTTGGGTTATTGCGGCTTTAAGCCGCAGGCCTGAACTGGATTTAATGTCGTTATTTTTTAAAAATAAAAATGATTTTTTTATCGCAATAGCAATTGGAAGTATTGCAATAATACCGACTATTTTATTTTGTTTACGTCGGCCGCGAGACTCCCACAGTGCGAGCGACAGGTTAGCAAAAGTATGGCGACATATGCGCTGGCCTCTTATTTTATGTGCTGTTGTTGATTTAACATGGTTAAGTATTCAAGCCGCGCATAGCCATTATCGATTTTCATCATTTTTAGCAGTACAAATGATGATTGTTTTATGGGTATTGTGGTATTTGGTGAAAAGCCGTTATTTAACCGTTTTTTTTAATGATTGGCCTGAGCCGACAGAAAAAGCATCAGAAGAAAAAAAGCGACTTAAAAGGGATTAGTTGTGGACGCTGTAAATAAAAAAATAGCGATAGCTATATCGTTAATAGGGTTAGTGCTTATTATTTTAATGATTAGCACTGAGCTTTTAGAATTTATGTGGTTTAAAGCGTTATTTGGTTTATGGGTATTTGTTTTTTGCTCAAGCGTTTATAGGCTAACGCCTCTATTTAAATCAAGAAACCGATTAGAGGATTTTATTCAGCGAGACGCCCAACACTTATTACTTTTTAGTTTAATGGGTTTTTTTGATAAAAAGCACGGTCCAGATTGGTTAGTAATTGAGAGTATTGAACGCATAACGACAAAGGATGACGAGCTAATAATTTACAGTAATAACGAGCGCCAAATGAGTGTTAGCTTACCTGCAAAAAAAGCAGAACTAGATAGTTTTATTAAACGAATATTTACCGACTCAGAAAAACAAAATATTACCTTTAGCTAGGAAAATCACCTTAAAACTGAACAAGTTTTAGTTTTAAACGGTCAACACTCTTTAGCTGATCTTTAGTGTATTCAATAACGTAATAACTAACCGTACTTTTTATAATTTTATTAAGTACGGTTAATTAACTATTCAATGAGGTTATCATGTTGAAGTGGAATGATGTTATTAACTTTGCCACCAACGGCAATCCTACTCCAAGTAAAAAAGTAGTCAAAACGGACGAGCAGTGGCGGATGCAACTATCAGAAGATGAGTATTACATAACACGTAAAAAGGGAACCGAACGTCCAAGTAGTTCTGGTAGTTGCACATTATTGGAACCTGGTAAGTATGTGTGTATTTGCTGCGATAATTTATTGTTTGATGCAGATGAAAAGTTCGATAGTGGCACTGGTTGGCCGTCATTTACACAACCGGCGACAATTGAAGCAATTGGCTACGTAAGTGATACAAGTCATGGTATGGAGCGCATAGAGGTGGTTTGCAACGTGTGTGATTCACATTTAGGCCATATTTTCCCTGATGGTCCATTACCGACCGGTCTACGCTATTGCGTTAATGCGGCATCAATGAAAAAGCTTTAACTTCCAATATCTAAATTCATTTCTTTTGCTATGTGCAAAATTTTATCTAACCGCTGCGTCTGATCTGCTGGTAATTGAGTTTTAGTAAGTAAGGCGTAGCATTTTTTAGCAAGTTCATGGTTAAATGAGCCATTGTGTTGCTTAGTGGAATCAAATAAACACTGCAATAAATTAAGCGCAATACTCTGATTACGAGGCATAACCCTAAATGCTTGCGTAAAAGCTTCAAGTGCAATGTTTAACTGTCCTCTATTAAATTGAGTAACAGCATGGTTGTTGAGCTCCTTTGGCCCCATTTTAATATCGCGTCGCTCACTTTGCTGTTGCTGGATATAACGTAAGTAAGTTGTGTCGCTAACACTTGGATGGCGTTCACAGTGTCCAATAATTTGAGTGAAGAGAGTTTGCGCTTTTTGATGAAAGCCCAGCTCATGGAACGCTTTCGCTTTATCAAGTGCACCATCGACAGAGCGAATATGTGTATCATCATCTTCGAGTTGCTCAATGAGTTTTTTCGCTTTTTTATGCTCATCTTTTAAATAATGAAGCCGTGCGTTAAGCACATCAATTTGAGCTTGATTGGCATTGTTAGGAAACTGCTTTTTTAAATCGCTTATATATTGATTAGTTTGTCTAGATATTCTCTGTATTTGATCTGTTTGATCTGTTGTTAATGCAAAGTCGATACCGGCACGTGCAGCATTTAAATACACATCGGGGTGGTCATGTATTGAGTGCTTTGCAAAACTTGCAATGTCTTTTTGAGTTAAGTAGCTTTTTTCGTAGTCGTGATTAATTAATGACACATTACTTAGTGATTTTTGGCGTGAAATATTTCGCGGTGCAATGTCGGCTGCTTGGCTTAAAAAACTTTGCGCTAGTTCAAACTGATTAAGTTTTATTTCTAAACGGCCGAGTAAATCAAGCGCAACTAATCGAGTTTCTTGTCGTTCAAGCATCGTTTTTAGCATACGCTGAGCTAAAATATGTTCATTATTTGCTATAAGTGCTTCTACTAAACCTACTTTTGCCCAAGCAAATTTTTGTATATCGAGAACAGATTTAAAAAAGTCTTTTGCATTTTCGCTGCGATTTAAACGAAGAAGAGCATCACCTTTTAAACGCAGTAAGATAGGGCTATAACTATTGTTTTTTTTATTTAGAACGGTGTCGATGTATTTAATTGCTTTTGAATCGTTACCATCATCAATTAGAGTATAAACCGTTTGCAAATCGTGTTTGCGTCTTAAAATACGCTCAATACGTACTTGTAGTTCCTGAACGGTAAAAGGTTTCACTAAAAAATCATCAGGTTGTAACTCAAGAACACTATGAACTAGCGAGCCATTTGTTTCAGCAGATATAAAAATGAAGCCTGTAGAGCTTTTTATGAGGTGCTTAACACGTAACTCTTCGTAAAGTTGGTAGCCGTCTTGTTGTTTGCTTAAATTAAATGAACAAACGATCAAATCAAATTCTTCACTTAAACACTGCTCTTTTGCTGAGTTTGCATGATCAGCGAAGTGCAATTGCTGAAAGCCAAGCCTTTCTAACGATTGTTTCATATAGCTTTGAGCAAGTGGTTGCTCCTCGACTATAAGTATTTTTGCTTTTGAATAAATCTTAGTTGGCATTGGCTTAACAGTTATTATGTTTAGTACTGACTATAATCAACACTTTAGCTGCTTACAAGAAAATTCAAATGATAGCAGTATTTATTAGGTATTTAACTTTTCCTAATACGTTTTTGCTAACTATGAAAGCAAGGATCTAAATAACATAATTAAAAATAATGTAAGTAAAATGGACAACGCTAGATTTGATGAGTGTTTTGATATGAAAATTTATATTTTAGAGAAACTATCGAATGGTATTTATGTGTGATGGTTGATTACTTGGCTTGATACCTGTGACCCTCGCCATTATTTGTAAAGGGTGG
>NZ_BADY01000146.1:0-66204 GCF_000241185.1 Pseudoalteromonas sp. BSi20495 | reverse complement strand
TAGAGCAACATTATTACTATCTATGTTCAGTACTTTATTTACACTTTTAGCCGTTGCTAATACATATTTTTTTTGATTAAGTTGTTCAGAAAGCTTTGTAACTATACTGTTGTACGCTGTTATACCGTTCAAATTATTACTCCTTACGCGACTTGATCAATGACGGTTTTTAATTTTGAAATACTAAATCGCCAAGGTAGTATGCTTGTGAGTGAATAGCAGGTACTAAACTATGTTCAACAAATTCTTTCCTTGCATCAATCACTACTAAATCAACCCCAAAGTGATTAGTTATCTTTTTTAAACTTGATTCATCTACACCATCTCCTAAATCAATAGCTAATGCAGTTACTTTTGCTTTGCTATTTTTTAATTCCTCAAGAATATAAGAGCTATCTAGTCCACCACTAAATAAGGTTAAAATGTGACTTGTGTTGTCGGCTAATACACGTACATCATTAATACTTCTGATCTTTCTCATTTCTATTTCCTAGTTAAATTATCCGAAATTGTTGACCTGTGAATTATCTATAAGTACCTTAAGTGAAACAACAGTCTGAAATGAAAAGGATAATTGCGCTGTGAACACAAATAAATTACTGCCATTTTTATATGAGATGGCAATATTCGTAAAAGTTGTAGAATTAGGTAGTTTCTCAAGTGCAGCTCAAAATATTGGTGTATCCCCATCATCAATCAGTCGTGCTGTTTCACGCTTAGAAGGCTTCTTGAATGAAAAGCTTTTAGAAAGAACGACAAGGAATATGAGATTAACCTCAACTGGACAGGAAGTTTTTATGCTTTGTCGTGATATGTTAGAGTCTGCAAAAATGGCTGTATCGGCAGCTCAATCTGATCAAAATAATGTTGCTGGTTCATTGATAGTCGCTGCACCCAAAGCTCTTTCTAAGCAGGTTTTGATGCCTATGATTCTCGATTTTATTCAAAAGTACCCTAACGTTACATTTCAATTAAAAGTCACCGACATTATGATTGATCCTATTGGCGATGAAGTTGATGTACTCATTCACCTCACTAATAAGCCTATTGAGGGCCTTATTGCAAAACGTATTGGCGAATGCAGGCTTATATTATGTGCGAGTACAGGTTATGTGGAAAAATTTGGTAAACCGATTCATCCAGACGATTTAGCTCAACATAACTGCTTATGCCTTGGGGAAAACCCGATAGATCAAGTATGGAAATTCACTAATATCACTCAAAAAGTCGTAGTCAATGTTAGTGGTTCATTTGTTGTTAATCATAGTGAAATAAGACGTGCAGCGGTATTGAATGGGACAGGAATTTCGGTGTTTCCTGATTTTGTAATATTGCGAGATATTGAGTCTAATGAAGCTGTGGAATTGTTACCTGATTGGCATGTAAGTGGCAGTTATCAGGGCGAAATACTTGCTCAATATGCCCAATCAAAATATATACCTAATCAGATTAAAGTTTTTGTTAAATATATGCAGGATTATTTCAACGTTGAATCACCAAATAATATTGAATAGTCAATTCTGTATTATCAGCTGCTTAAACTTAATAAATAATCTTACTTAACAGCCTATTTTTCGCGCGTACATGTGTCCGAGAAACCTATTGCGCTTTATGCGTCAAACCTAGATATGAATGACTGTCAAAATACTATCTAGTGAGCTATGCGATATTATACTTACCGAGTTTAGCAACGGTTACGTTACTTTTTTGTCTACCTGTATTCTCAATGTCTTGTTTTTAAAAATAAACGTAGCATTTTGAATTACTGTTACAACATTCAAAGATAGTTATTTCTACTGATTATTAATTCTGTCACTTATTTCAAGTTTCATAGCTTTAACGGCCATACCAAAGTAGATTTGTTCAACAACTAGTGCGATAGCATCAACTTTAAATTCTTTGAAATACTTTTTGCGTTTTGTCATTATCAATCTCCAGTTAAGTTGATTATCTCTTAACTGAGGTAGTCGAATCCATTAAACCACGTTGCTACATTATATCGATGCGTAAAAAAACCAACTTAATTACCTTATAAATGTATAATTGCGAGGATCATACTGGCAACAAAAAGTTTATTAAATGGCACGCACACTTTGTAATCATTGTAACTTTTCACTAAACACCTGTATTTGCAACGCAATTACAAATATAAACAACAAAGTTACGGTTATTATTCTACAGCACCCGAGTGAAGAAAAAATAGCAAAAAATACCGCTAAACTACTCAATTTATGCCTAACTGATTGCCAAATAATCAAAGGCGAAAATAATGATGACTTTTCCATACTAAAAACACTGCCAGTAAGCTCAACTGTTTTACTCTACCCTAACGAACACGCTATAAATTTAGACGATAGCGCTGAGCAGCCTAGTATAAAAAACATCACCCATTTAATCGTGGTTGATGGTACATGGAAAAAAGCCTACAAAATTTTGCAACTCACCACATTACTTAATAAATTTAAAACGGTCAGTTTTAAACAGCTACCTAAAAATCGTTATGCTATTCGTAAAGCCCCTCGGGCCGACAGCCTATCCACACTTGAAGCTGTAGCGCATAGTTTGTTTTTAATAGAGCAGCTAAATCCCGCACCACTTTATAATACGCTTAATGAATTAATACAAAAACAAACCCAACACATGCCTGAGCACGTAAAAGCACGTTACTTAGATTAAATTTGGCGCCATAAACTTTCATGCGTAATTATCCCAACAGATTAAAACGAGGCTTTACTCGCCAAGGCCCCGACTATCGCTTTGACGACCAAGTCGACTTTAGCGATATAAGAGATACCTTCGGCTTTAGGTCAATGGTCGTTGGTAAATGGGTAACCAAAGAAGAGCGCTACATTAGCGCCAATTTAATTTACGATGCACTGGCGGATCTTGCGCAAATACTGCATTTACCGCCCAAAGCTATTGGCCTGCGCGGCAAGCTTAACTTTGCATTTGGTCATGGTGGTCAAAAAGGCGTGCAAGCGCATTATAATGCAGCCTCTCAAACACTTGCTCTTGCAAAAAATGCAGGCGGTGGTGCACTTGCTCACGAATGGTTCCATGCATTTGACCATCATATAAGCGAGCATTTATTTGCAGCAAAACCCCGCTTTGGCTTTGCCTCAAAATTGTGGCTTTCAAACACGCCTAATTTATCGCATCCACTTAATAATGCTTTGAACAGTTTTTATAAACATGTATTTTTAGATGAAGATGGTATTGATGCAAATAACTTTGTACAAACGTGTATAGAACACGATAAAGCCCACAATATGAATTATATGAGCATGCCAGAAGAGCTTGCAGCACGGTGTTTTGAAGCCTGTATTGAAGGCCACACATATATAAAAAATAGCTTTTTGGTGGGAGGCTTAAAAAGTAGTAATTTAATATACCCAAATAGTGAGCATATTAATAAAGCAAATGAAGCACTTAACCACTATTTTGAACTCCTGGGCTATGCGCTTCATAAAATAGACGAGTGATGTCTATATTTGGTGATTATTTATCGTCACTAATACGACTTGCTACTGCGCTGCTTTGATCTTTATATTTTGCATCTTTACGAATATTGTATGGGTTTTCACACGGCCCCGATAACATTTCAAAGCTCATAGCCCCAATTTTCATCAGTGGGCGAAGCGCCAGTGGTAATTTACCTGAGTTGTAAAACTCTAAAACAATATTACCGCTCCAGCCTGGGTCTATTCGGTGCGCGGTTACATGCACCATTAAACCCAAACGCGCAAGCGATGAGCGTCCATCTAACCAACCTACTATATCTGCTGGCAACGTTACTTTTTCATGGGTAATAGCCAGCGCAAGTTCACCTGGGTGTAAAAAGAATGCTTCACCTTCATCAAGCACTATTTCTTCACTCATGATCGATTCCATGGCCTTATTTAACTGATCTTTTGGACCACTTAAATCGACATATGCGGCATTATGCGCATTAAAAGTTCTAAATTTATTACCCAAGCGTAAATCGGCAGTCACGCCTGAAATCATATCACTTGTTGGTGCAGGCTCAATAACAATGCGGCCATCGCTTAGGTATTCTTTAATATGTGTGTCTGAAAGTCTCATTATTTATTAATCTTCTGTAATCACAATTTCAATCGCATTGTGATGCTGTTGATAATAGAGCGTGCTGGCTATTAGCCTCGCTGCTGCGCTGTATGTTTTGCTTATTGTTGCGTCGTTATCGTTTGCAATAAGTTTACCTTGCTCAGAATACTCACGTATATCTATTGCAAGTGGAATATGGCTAAGTACGGGTACGCCGTGCTTGTGCGCAAGTTTTTGTGCGCCGTCTTTACCAAATACGTGGTTAGCTTCACCACAGTGAGTGCAAATGTAGTGGCTCATATTTTCTATTAAGCCTAGCACCGGTACATTTACTTTATTAAACATAGCAATGCCTTTTTGCGCATCGGCTAGCGCTAAATCTTGCGGTGTAGTGACAATAACAGTGCCACTCGCGGGTACTTTTTGGCTCATTGTAAGCTGAATATCACCGGTGCCCGGTGGCATATCAACAATTAAGTAGTCAAGCTCGCCCCAATCGGTTTCGTTAAGTAACTGGCTCAGCGCGCCTGACGCCATTGGCCCGCGCCATACCGTGGCATCATCGCTTGGAACTAAAAAGCCAATTGACTGCGCTTTAATTCCGTTTGCATCAAAAGGCTGTAGCTGTTTGTTATCTTTAGTGACGGGCTCTGCGCCCACTAATCCTAAAAGCATTGGGATAGATGGGCCATAAATATCAGCATCTAAAATACCCACCTTTGCGCCTTCATTTTTAAGCGCGCCTGCCAAGTTAACAGCAGTAGTCGACTTACCTACCCCACCTTTGCCTGAGGCAATAAGTACAATATGTTTAATCGCTTTAAACTTAGCCGCCTCTTTAATGATAACCTTGGCGCTAATTGTTACAGGCACATTTAAGCTTTCACTTACGTGTTGCTCAACTAAAGGCATTTCTGATTGCCCAGCAAATGGCAGAGTTAATTTAATGTGTAGTGATTTATCGTCATTTTGAGTAATAGTATCAATGAAGCTTTCGTCAATACCGACAGCAAAAGCCGCACTACGGTATGCCGCTAAGGCAGTAATAATCGGTTGTTTTTGCACCGATTTAGAAGAGAATAGTTTCGACAGTCCAAACATAGCAATTAAATAGCGTTTCTTTGATGAAAAGTGCCACGGAATTATGTAACATTCAGGGCATTAACACCAGTCAATTAATAAAAATCCATAAGCTGTGCGCACTCTAAGCAGATAGCTTGTAGATAAATTAATGATAATTGCCGTTTGTATAATAAAAACGGCGCTTTATCCTCAATTCGGAATGATTATGACGCAGCGAAAGATCCTGATTACCAGCGCATTACCTTATGCAAATGGCCCTACTCACCTAGGTCATTTATTGGAATATATTCAAACTGATATTTGGTCACGTTTTCAAAAACTACAAGGCCACGAAGCTTATTATGTTTGCGCAGACGATGCCCACGGCACGCCAATTATGCTTAATGCGCAAAAGCAAGGGATCACGCCTGAAGAAATGGTGAAACAAGTGAGCATAGAGCGCCAACGCGACTTTGCTGACTTTAATATCAAATTTGATAACTACCACAGCACGCACAGCCAAGAAAACAAAGAATTAAGCGAACTTATTTATAACCGCCTAAACGATGCCGGTCATATTAAAAAGCACATTATTTCGCAATTATTCGATCCAGAAAAAGGTATTTTCTTACCCGATCGTTTTGTAACAGGTACTTGCCCAACGTGTAAGTCTGAAAACCAAAACGGCGATAGCTGTGATTCGTGTGGTGCTACATACAGCCCTACCGAACTCATTAATCCGCGTTCTGTAATGTCGGGCGCTGAGCCTGTACTTAAAGATTCTGAGCATTACTTTTTTGACCTGCCAGCATTTGAAGGCATGCTAAAGGAGTGGTTACACTCGGGCACTATTCAACAAGAAATGGCTAACAAGCTAGACGAATGGTTTACCGATGGCCTGCAACAGTGGGATATTAGCCGTGATGCGCCTTACTTTGGTTTTGAAATTCCAAATGCACCAGGCAAATATTTTTACGTTTGGTTAGATGCACCTATTGGTTACATGGCGAGCTTTAAAAACCTATGTGACGAAAAAGGCCTCGACTTTGATGCGTTTTGGGCTGAAGGTTCAGACGCAGAGCTTTATCACTTTATTGGTAAAGACATTATCTACTTCCACAGCTTATTTTGGCCAGCAATGCTAGAAGGCGCTAATTTTAGAAAGCCAACTAACGTATTCGCTCATGGTTTTGTAACTGTGAATGGCGAAAAAATGTCTAAATCAAAGGGTACGTTTATTAAAGCGCGTACTTATTTAGATAACTTAAACCCAGAGTACTTACGTTACTACTACGCAGCAAAATTAAGTAGCGGTATTGTTGATCTGGATTTAAACCTAGAAGACTTTGCACAGCGCGTAAATTCAGACCTAGTAGGTAAAGTAGTCAACATAGCGAGCCGTTGTGCTGGCTTTATTACTAAAAAGTTTGATGGCAAGCTAAGCAACACTATTATGCAACCAGAGCTTTTAGCAGAGTTTCAAGCTGCTGCACCGAGCATTACAACACACTACGAGAACCGCGATTACAGCCGCGCAATTCGCGAAATAATGGCGCTTGCCGACAAAGCAAACCAATTTATTGATGGCGCAGCACCTTGGGTATTAATTAAAGACGAAACTAAGCAACAAGAAGCACACGAAGTGTGTTCTCTTGGTCTTAACTTGTTCCGCGTTTTAATTACTTACTTAAAACCCGTGTTACCAGGAATGGCTGATAACGTACAAGCGTTTTTAAATGACGACCTTGCATGGGACGGCGTTCAAAATGCACTAGTAAGCCACCCTATCAATAAATTTAAACCGTTAATGCAACGTGTTGAAATGGATAAAGTGAACAAAATGGTTGAAGAATCTAAAGAAAGCTTAGCACCAAAAGTAACAATTGACCCTAACAGCCCACTTGCGAAAGAGCCAATTAGCGACGAGATTGAGTTCGATGATTTTGCAAAAGTAGACCTACGCGTAGCTAAGATTGCTAAAGCAGAGCACGTAGAAGGCGCAGATAAACTACTTAAGCTAACACTTGATTTAGGCGGCGAAACTCGTCAAGTGTTTGCGGGTATTAAATCAGCTTACGCACCTGAGGATATCGAAGGCAAGCTAACCGTTATGGTTGCTAACCTTAAACCTCGTAAAATGCGCTTTGGTATGTCTGAAGGCATGGTATTAGCAGCAGGCCCTGGCGGAAAAGAAATTTATATTCTTAACCCAGATGACGGTTCAGAGCCTGGTATGCGCGTAATGTAATATTACTCATACAATAAAAACCGCTGATATGTCAGCGGTTTTTTTATGGGCAAAATTAATGTTTAGTCGTATATTAAGCCTAGCCGTTTATACAAACGCCTTTGCATTAAATAAAGTGAATTGAAATTATGACCCAAATTTTAGATACCAACAGAACAAAAGTAAGTAGCCAAATAAAGCAACACAAATTAGTCGCCATACTGCGCTTAAAACAACAAACCGATGTAGCTCCATTAATTGATTGTTTAATAAATGCGGGCATACACTCATTAGAGATCACTTCAAACACACCTGGCTTTGAGCAAGAAATAGCAAGAGCTCGCGCAGCGCATAAAAACGCACTTATTGGTGCAGGCACAATAATTAACACCACCCTTGCCCAGCAAGCTATTGATGCAGGCGCGCAGTTTATCGTAACGCCAAATACCAACAAATCGGTTGTCGAACTTGCCCACCAGCACGGGTTACCCGTATTAATGGGCGCACTAACACCTACCGATGTAGCAAATGCAATTGAATATAACGCTGATATTATTAAGGTATTTCCTGCTGGTAGTATGGGCGTTGGTTACTTTAAAGCATTAACGGGTCCATTTTCAGAAGCACAATTAATGCCTGTTGGTGGTGTGAATTTAGATAATATATCTCAGTGGTTTGAAGCAGGTGCTTGTGGCGCTGCAGTTAGTGGCGATTTTTGTAAGGTATTAAATACCGAACAAGAGCGTATTGTTCTTACCAAGCTTGTAAAAAAATATATAAGTAAACTGCCTAAATAGGCAGTTATATTTTAACTATAAAATTAATCATCTTTTTAATTGAGCTTTTTCAATACGCGGTCTTTTCTTGGTAGATAATAGTTATCGTAATCAAGTGAGACTATAACGCGCTCTGCTTTTCCTAATAACTCATTACGCGGAATTAAACCTATTACACGCGAGTCAGCGCTATTGTCGCGGTTATCGCCCATTGCTAAATAATAATCATCAGGAATTGTAATTGCATCAAAGCCCGATAAACGTGAAGGAATATTTGCCACTCTTATCGAATGCGCTAACCCGTTTAAATCTTCGATTTTATCAAGCGAGTCTATGTTGCTTTGCTGATCTGCATAATTAAGTTTTTTACCATTAATAATGAGCTCATTATTTTCAAGCGCAACGGTGTCTCCTGGCACACCAATTACACGTTTAATTAAACGGTTATCGGCAGCTTGTGAGTCAAAAACGATAATATCACCGGTTTGTGGGTCCGCTAGTTTAAGTAGTTTTATATGCGTAAATGGGACACGAATATCATAGGCCATTTTATCGGTAAGTATTCTGTCACCTTCTTGAATTGTTGGTTTCATTGAGCCTGTTGGCACTTCGTACCAATCGGCTACAGCGCTTCTAAATACGCTCATTAGTGCAATAAATACGATAAGAGAGCGGTTGTTTTTCCAAAACTTATAAAGCGGTTTCATGTTATTTCCCTGCGTTAATTAAGTATTATTATGACTAACTAAATGCTGAGCAGTTCAATGTAGAGTGTAACAAAAAGTGTGTGCTTTACGGCGGGTATAGCAAGGTAGTTGCTTACCTTGCTATATGATCAATCTAAAAATTAGATTATCAATTACTGTTGATTTAGTTTTTCTTTCGCTTCTTTTACTTTTTCAAAATCTAAACCAAGTTCGTCAGTCGCTTCTTTAATAAGATGCGGTTGAGTCATCACGACTGCCATTAATTGTTGTAACTTTTCTGGCGGAATACCAAGCTCTTGAACAAGCGCCATTGCCATCATTGGGTTTTGAGTAAACGCTTCAAACAATGCTTTTACTTTTTCGTCGCTTACATTATGCTCTTTAAGTATTGCTAGTATTGGATTCATTATTAAACCTTAAATATTTTTTATAGGGCTTAGTATATGGGCTAAACCCTAAAATTAAAGAGTTACTCTACAAGTAAAACCACTTTTCCTGCGTTTTCATTACGCTCTAAAATAGCATGGGCTTCGTTTGCGTCGCTCCAAGGCAATGTTTTATACAGGTTAAAGTCGTACTTTTTAGTGGCAATATCATTGTAAAAACGCGCTACAAAGTCGTCGCGCACCTGGCGTTTAAACTCAATACTACGATTTCTAAGCGTTGAGGCATGAAACGAAATACGTTTGCGTAAAAGCGCGGCAAAATCAACTTCTGCAAAACGTCCATCTAAAAATGCAAGCATTACAATTTGGCAATCCATCGCTGCAATAGCGGCATTTTTATTTAAGTAACTCCCCGAAACAGGATCTACAATTGCATTTGCTGTTAACTCATTTGCTTTCATATATTCTACAAACTCGGTGGTTTTGTAGTTAATTGCATGATCGGCACCGAGTTCTTTTGCGTGTCGGCATTTGTCATCCGTACCGGCAGTAATAACTACGGTAGCACCTGCGCTTTTAGCCATTTGAATTGCTGCACCGCCCACACCACTAGCACCTGCATGAATAAGCGCTGTTTGCCCTTTTTGCAATTTACCAAGCTCAAATAACGCGCCAAATGCTGTTAGGTACACTTCGCTTATTGCTGCGCCTTCAGCCATTGTTACATCATCGGGTAATTCCATAAGCTGCTTTGCATCAACGGCTACGTATTCACTATAAGCACCACCTGAGCACAATGTAAAAATACGCTTGTTTAGCCAGCTTTTATCTACATCTTTTCCAAGCTCAGTAACTGTACCCGCACATTCTAAACCTAAAATCGAGCTATCTCCCGCAGGGGCCGGGTATTTACCTTGGCGCTGCATACTGTCTGCACGGTTTACACCTATTGCTGCAACTTTAACAAGTACTTCATGGCTCTTTAAAACCGGCTTTTCGGTTTCACTAAATGCAAGATTGCCATCTTCATGAGAAATATATTTCATTGTTGCTCCAAGTTTAAAAACTGTAATAACATATAGGTGGGGATGAACACAGATTCAAACAACCTCAAAAGCGCCAACTTTGTTTGTAAGGATAAACATCGGGTAGATAACCATTATGTACTTGTTGCTGACAACCTTGCCAAAACGTCGCTAAAAACATGTTACTGTGCTCATTATTAAAATAGCTAAACGCAATCTCGTTAGCACTAAAAAAAACCTTAAATTGGCTCGGAAATATATCGTTTTCAGCTATATCAAAATACGAGTTACTACTTAGCTCTTCGAGCGTATTTTGGGTGTGTGGCACGTCTCTAAAGTTACAATCGGTAAGCGGACAAATTTCGTCAAAGTCGTAAAACACTACTCGCCCCCATCGCGTTACGCCAAAGTTTTTCATTAGCATGTCGCCCGGAAATATATTAGCGCCCGCTAACTCTTTAATTGCTTTACCGTAGTCATGCATCACACTCTCTAATGTTTTGTTATCGCATTGGTTAATATATAAATTAAGCGGGGTCATTTTACGCTCAACATAAACATGCTTTAAAATAAGTGCCTTGTCAGATATAACCATGCTGCTGCCAATTTGGCTTTTCATCTGCTCAAGAAGCTCATCACTAAAACGGCTTAAATCAAACGCTAAATATCTAAATTCGTGTGTGTCTACCAAACGCCCAACCCTATCGGCTTGTTTTACAAAGTTATACTTTTCTTTCACTTGTGCTTTGGTGGCTGTTTTTGGCGCACTAAATTTGTCTTTAATTACTTTATAAACGTAATCTAGCCCTTCAATAGTAAATACCAGCATTACCATACCCGGCGTACCTGGCGCTTTAACATACTTAAAGTTGGCTGGGCTATTTTTAGTCGTATCAACCTTGTGCCGATAAAACTCAGTTTTGGCGTGCTTTATAAAACCAATGGCGTTAAATAACTCAAAGCGTTGTTTATGTGGCATTAACACACTTAAGTAATCTACATAACGAGCGGGTTTATCGGTATCAACCATAAAATAGGTGCGTGCAAAACCAAATAATAAACTTAATTGATCGGCGCCCATCATTACAGCATCAAGCTTTAGTCCCTCATCGGTATTTAAAATAGCGATAGCAAAAGGCATATTGTCGCCATTTTTAGCAATGCAGCGCCCAATTAAATAACAGGCTTTGTTTCTAAAAAATAATGAGTTGGCGTATTCAATATAGCCGTCGTTTAAATTGATAAGTTCGTACACCTGTTTGCATTGCTCCTTAGCGCCTTGCATTAACGTACTTTGTAATGTGGCTACATCGCGTTCTAAATGACTAAACGGCACTCTAAATACTTGATTAGTGATAAGCGTTTTAACGGCGTTATTAAACCCATTATGTAGCGATACCCTCCTCACTAAGCTTTCATAAGAGCGCGGCTCACTACGATACTTTGCTTTTAATACGAACAAATGCACAGTACGAATTTTTTTATCGTCCCAAATTGCCCCAAATGTTGAATTAAAAAAAGTATGCGCAATAGGTTTATTTTCGTGATTTTGTACCATATCGCCGTAAATATTTTTAGCTAACTGCCACGTTTGCGGGCAAGTAAGTTCAGCGTAAGCAATAACTCTCACGGCTTCACTCACGTTTTTCACTTCGCGCTCGTAAACCTTTAAACGCTCACGCATAGCACTTTGCACACTGTGATATTTTCGTTGTTCAAAACGGCTTTGCGCACCCAGTGTAATATTTAAAAATTGCGAAAACATCGCCTCAAATCCAGCAAAAACAGATCGTGCAAGCTTACTGGCTACAACGTGTTGTAGCGCATTATTAGATTGATTTGTTAGCCTATTTTGCATAAATACAGCACTTATATTGATGCCAGTTATGGCGGTTATTTTTTATTAATTGTTTACACCTTAGCAAGCAGGCTTTAATTTAGATAATTAATAAAGCATATAAATAGAATTTATTGGGCGTATTGACCTTTCGAGGTTAATTTTGCAGCCGTGTATTTGGCTTTTAAGCAAGGCAAAGTACATGTAGTGTGGTGACTCCCCATAAATGAACTTTAACGCTGCATAAAGGCCAAATACACACTGCCCATAGGGTTCTTTCTAGAACGATTAACTCTTTGTTGCCTACATGGATGTAGGTAAGGGGCGTGAGCAGGACGCGGAAGCTTTGCTCGATTTTTACTTAGCCCACTAGGTGGCAAACCTCGCTCCGCGATTAAATCGCCCCTAGATTGAACAAATTTCAACCCTGAAAGGCCAACACGCCCATATGAATATAAGAAATGTCGATCTTAACCTTCTCGTTTATTTAAATGTGTTAATAGATGAAAAAAGTGTGTCAAAAGCTGCAAATAAACTCGCGCTTACGCAACCGGCTATGAGTAATGCGCTAAAACGTTTGCGCGATTTATTTGACGACCCGCTACTTGTGCGTGCTGCAGGCTCTATGACGCCAACGGCAAAGGCACTTGCATTAAAGCCTGAAGTTGAGGCCCTATTAAAAATGGCCGAAGCAATTACGCAGCCTAGTGAGCAATTTAACCCTACAACGGCTGAAGTTACGTTTAGAATAATGGCAAACGACTACATAGAGTCGACCCTAATAGCCCCTTTTATAACGGCGCAGCTTAGTAAAAACCCCGGTATTAATTTTGATGTATTAAGTCCAAGCGACGTAAACCTACAAGATATGGAAAAAGGCACTATAGATTTAGCAATAAATCGCTTTAATGGCCTGCCACGCTCGTTTCATCAAGCCAGTGTATGGCGAGATAACTACTGTTGTTTAACGCATCCTAAAAATACATTTTTACAACAATCAGGGTTAGACGATTACTTACAAAAAGAACATATTTGGGTAAACCGTGCCGGCTGGGGGCCTGAAGCCGCTGTTACTAATAAATCAGGAAAGCAAAAATTAGGCTGGGTAGATGAAGCGCTTTGGCAACTAGAACAAACCCGTAAAATACGTGTTTTTACTCGCCACTACATGGTCGCAAGCCTGCTTTGCCAATCAGAGCAACTTATTGCCACCCTACCGCGCAGGCAAGCTAAGTTATTAACCTCTCATACTGATTTAGTTATCAGCCCTGTACCATTTCAAATAGTGCCTATTGAAGTAAAAATGATATGGAGCCCACTGCTGCACCACGCCCCTGCACACCAATGGTTAAGACGTGAGTTATTAGCGTTTGCTAAAACGATTGCAGATAGATAAATTATTATTTTCATCACATCAAGCACCAGGTATTTTACTATCGCGTATAATGTCCAAGCTTTACTTTCATTAGAAGAATATAATGATAAACAAACTTAATAATAAGAATAACGATACTGCAAATAAAATTTTTGCTGTCTTTCAAAAATCCTATGCTATAGACGCTAAACTGATCGGCGCGCATAACTTTCCTCCTTTAGCGCGTAATATTAAAGGTATAAAAAAGTCAGAAACAACTTTTTATGGCTACAGCGAAAATGAATGTTTAGCAGCCGTTATTGAAGTAGATACAAACAACGAGTGTTTAGATATTTGTAGTTTAACCGTTGATCCTAATCATTTTAAAAAAGGTATCGCAAGTAAGCTAATAAGTTATGTTTTAGCAATGAGTGATTTATCTCATGCAATAGTGGAGACTGCGGTTGCTAATACTCCTGCAATAAATTTATATAAAAAGCATGGCTTCGTGGAATTTAAAAGATGGACTCCTTCACATGGTATTGAAAAGCTGGCTATGTTGGTCGTAATTTAAATCAGTATTTCACAATAGGTAATTTACAAATGGATAGTGCATCAATAATTGCGTGGAGTGTTTTGTTTGGTGGCATTGGTATTGGCTACCTTACTTACGGGCGAAGAAAAAAAGCCGTAGTACCACTTTGTATTGGTTTATCGCTATTGGTATTTCCGTATTTTATGAGCAGTGTTAGCATGCTGTTGATTGTAGGCGCTATTTTGGTTGCTATTCCTTACTTTATTAAAATTTAACATTACTATTGTTACGACTAAATAAAATACACGCGAAAAATAAAAAGCGCCGTGGTATTCAACTTTGGGAAAATACCATGGCGCTTTTGGAAATCGTCGATATAGGAGTCTACCTACAGTGTATGATTAGCAAGCTTAGTACCAACTTCATAAAAAAATTAAAATTCAATAAAAACAATTAACTAATAGTCCATATTTATTCCTCAATGACTCCCCTTGTTCCAGTTTTGTGCACGTTTTTACCACTCTGCACCAAATTAATTAGTATAATTTAGGTATGTTTTCTATTTTTTATTTAGTTTTAAAACTTACTATTGATGAAATCAATATCAGTTATTGAAAACAACAATTTCATTAATAATACACTTAGCGCTAGAGTGAAGTTAAGCCAACAAACTAAGAGTAATAATTATGACAACATCAAGCTTCACACAACAAGACGGGTTATTTATTGATGCTAATTTACATCAGTTTATTGAAGAGCAGTTATGCACTAAAGCTAACACCACTGAGATTTATCAAGCATTAGCTACTTTAGTTGATGAGTTTGGTTGTAAATGTCGTAAAACAAAACATCAGCCAGATGATGTATTAGAAGTGGATACATTATTAAACGCATACCAACTTAAAAACCACCCGCTTTGCCATGTTGATGCGCAAACGACAGAAGCTGTTTTAGATGAATATTGCTGCCAGGTTCCTGCAATTATTGTTGTTGCGTTAATGGATACACTTAGTGGTACGCAGTGCGATGAACCTCAAGCACATGAGATTTACCATCGTGCAGCGCAGTTAACCAACCGCCCTTGCATGCACAGAGTAAAAACTGCCTCAGCAGCTTAATAATGAATGTGTTTAAAAGTGCTCGATAACCTTCTTTGCAAAGCCAGTACAAGTTAAGGTTGTCGAGTTATGAATACTTGAGTTATCGCGCTGCTCTTGCGCTAAATCAAAGGTTACTTCACCGCTTTTAAATGTTTGCTCTAACGCATTTTCTATCAGTACTGCGGCCTCCTCCCATCCCATAAATTTAAGCATTAATACCGCACTTAAAATACTACTGCTGGGGTTTGCTTTATTTTGCCCTGCTATACGTTCAAACGTGCCGTGTGTGGGCTCAAAAAATGCAACATCATTATTTAAATTAGCTGCGGGCATTATGCCAACACCGCCAACTTGTGCGCTTAGCATATCCGCTAAAAAGTCGCCGTTTTGGTTAGTCGTCACCACTACATCAAATTGCTCTGGATGCATTAAACATTGTTGCAGCATGTTGTCAGCTATGACTTCTTTAATAATTAAGGGCGCTTGGTGTCCTCGCTCTATTTGCAGCCAACGCCCATTTTCATGTGCGGTGGCATTAAACTCGCTTTGTGCAAGTGCAAACCCCCAACGCTTAAATGCCCCATCGGTAAATTTAAGTACATTGCCTTTGTGCACTAGTGTTAAGGATTCACTATCGTTTTTAAGTGCATACTTAATTGCAAAGCGCATTAGTCGTTCAGAGCCTTCTTTGGATATATTTTTAATGCCAATACCGCACTCTTGTGTAAACCTTAAGCGCGTTACCCCCATTTCTTCGCATAAAAAGTCGAGCATTTTTTCGCTTTCTACACTGCCTGCTTGCCATTCAATACCTGAATACACATCCTCGCTGCTGTCGCGCAGCACGGTTATGTTTGTTAAAAAAGGATTTTTTAAAGGAGAAGGGAGTGCACTAAAGCCTTTTATAGTGCGCATATTTACAAACAAATCCATTTCTTGCCTGAGGGCTACATTGAGTGAGCGAAAGCCACCACCCAGCGGCGTTGTTAACGGCCCTTTTATGGCAATTTTACAGGCGCGTACTGCGTTAATTGTTTCTTGTGGAAACCAGTCACCGTCATACAGTTTTGCGGCTTGCTCGCCGTTATAAACCTGCATCCAATGTATTTTTCGAGCGTTTTTGTAACAATGTTCAATTGCACTATCAACAACGTGGCGCATTACCGGCATGATATCTAAACCCACGCCATCGCCATCAATATAAGCAATGATAGGTTCTAACGGAATTTGCCACTGTCCGTATTGGTCTATCGTGATATTTTGACCTTGCGTTGGCACATTTATATGTTGGTACTGCATTGCTAACACCTACAAAGGTTCTATAAATATGATTAAAGCATGCTAATTAAGGCGTGTCTGTATTTGTACTTTTATAGTTACTATCATTTAAAAAAATAACAAATTAACTGTGACTATTTACGTCATGGGTTGGTCTTGTTTAATTAGCCTTATCGTATTAGCTATTAAATTACAGTGGAACACTTTAATGAAACTCTTTTTTATATTGCTACTATCAATCAACTCGTTTAAAACGTTAGCCGTTGAGGTAGTAATACACAACCTCAATTCACTCTCAAGTAGTGGTCAAAGGACGGTGTCTACTTGGGTGAATCAAAGTGTTGAAAAAACACAAAATACGTTAGGGCCTCTAAAACAAAGTACCTTACCTATTTATTTAAAACCGCAATATTTTGCTTTTGAGCCAGTACCTTGGGCTACTGTAAAGCGAAATAATCCCGATGGGCTAGAACTTCATATAGATCGTTACGCCAGTTTAAAAGCATTCACTAAAGATTGGACGCTATACCATGAACTTTCACATTTATATTTGCCGCTATTTCCCTACTCTGGTTTTTGGCTAAGCGAGGGTTTTGCCAGTTATATGCAAAATGTAATAATGCGTGACAGCGGTATAATCACCCAGCCGCAGTTTGTACAACGCTTAAATGCAGGGTTTGATCGTGCCCGCCTGCAAACCAAAACTAAAACACAGCCACTTAATAAGCTCTCTGCCGATATGTGGAAACAACGTGCTCAGCAACGTGTTTACTGGACAGGCGCAGCTTTTTTTGCCCAAGCAGATCTAGCATTGCAAAAACAAGGGCAAACTTTGGCAAGTGTTATAAAGGCGTATCAATTATGCTGTAGGCCAGCACGCTCTAACGCTAAAATGTTTATAAAAGAGCTTGATAAACAATCTAGAAGCAGTGTTTTTTCTACTCTATACGCACAATACAATAACCGCACTGACTTTCCTAATATTACAAAAGCGCAAATTAATCAGCTATAACGCTACTTTTAAGTAATGGCTAAAATAGTTATACGCTTGCTCATTAAAATTGACTGAGTGCTCGTTCATAAAACCATGTAGGTAGTTTGTTTTATTACACTTTACTGCGGACTTATTATTTAAAATGGCTATCACTTCATCAACATTAAAATGTACCTCATGTTTAGGAAAAATAAACTCACAGGGTACGTTTGCATCTAATGCTAAATAATTACGAATTTGTGATGGGTAGAACCCTATTAACTTTTTAAGGTGTGTATTGCCTGTTAATAACTGTGCGCGCCATGCTGCACTTGCCCCTGCGCTAAATGCGATACAAGTTGTTGGTGCTTGCAAATGCGCAAAACATTTTTGAAGTTTGTCGGTGTATTTATCATGCCCGCATTTCTGTATGAATTTATTGTAGTTATATTCTTCACTATCAATAGGTTGTAACTCATTATCATAAGGATCAATAACCGTTACCTTAGTGTCAAACCCCTCTGTAAACTGCGTAAAAGCAGGTGTTAAACCAAAAATATCGCTCGCAATTAGGTAATTCATACTTATCCTTTAGTAAATAAAATTGGAGGCCATAGGCAGTTGATAAAATGTATTATAAATAAATATAAAAAATAGCTTGCACATAATATACATATAAGTTATTTTCCCTCTCTGGTTTAAAGAAACCGCCGCGGTTAACCATTTACCCTGATCCAGTAAGCCCCGCAAAACGTATATTTGAAAGCTAAGTTATTGTACGGCGAGAACCCCTTAAATAATACCGAGATGAATTTTATTATCATCGCAAAAGTGTCATAAAGATCGTCAACACTGTAATGAAGCTAAACACAACATCGTTTATTTATTGACTGCACGAAGCTATAAAATATAGCGCAGAATAAATAACAAGAATAAAGTGAGTTTTATTATGTCTTATAAATATAATGGGTCTATGATCCAAATTGCACATCCAGTGCAATCAATTTCAGTAAACAAACATCGTGTAATTTTTAGTGATACACAAGGTTTAAAAAATGCATTATTTCAAAAAGCGAGTGATGCACGCCAATTTGTTAAATGGCTAAAAGCTAGTTAAACAAAACTTTAATTGCTTTTTATTATTGCGATTATTGAAAATATATTTTGCCAGCCTCGTTGCTGGCATTTTACTTTTTAGCCCTTTAATGGTTACAATAGTTTTACAATAATAATTATTGGCAACTGCTGTAATGCTCCGTTTATGTATACTTTTTTTAATGTTTTGTTTTGTAAGCCCTGTAAGTAATGCTAAAACCATTAATTGGTTAACGCACGACTTTGCACCGTACTACATTTTAAATGGCCAATATCAACACCAAGGCCGCGATGAAAGCATTATATCCCTACTTGAAAAACAACTACCCGCTATTACCTTTAATCAAATTATCATCCCTTCGGGAAAAGTAATCCAAGAGCTATCAAATACGTCCAATAATACTTGCGCATTATCTCTTTATAAAAATGATTACCGAAAAAAGCATATTTACTTTACAGACGAAAGCTCAACTACAGGCCTATCACCTTCTGTTGCTATGCATAGCAAGCTTGCAGACGCACTTGAATTGCCTGATGCGACTGAAGTGTCATTATTAGATTTAATACGTGATAAAAAGCTAACACTCGGCATATCAATGAGTCGTTCTTATGGAAAAGAGATAGATTCGGTTATAAACACAACTCCCGATATAGATTTAGTAATAAGACCTACTCGCGACAGCTTAGCGAGCCTTACTTATATGCTTAATTTAAAACGGATTGATATTTTATTGGGTTACCCAAGCGAACATTATTATTTAGCTAAATTAATGAATTTTGATAAAAATTTAACACAACGACCGTTAACCGAGTCCCCTGCGTTAAGTTATGGCTTTATTGGTTGCACTAAAAATGAGCAAGGTGCAAAAGATATAGCAATGCTTAATGAGCAGCTCAAAGTAATAAAAAAAACACCAGCTTATAATGATGTGCTAATGCGCTGGTTGCCAGAGCATTTAAGGCCTTTATTGCAAGAGCGTATAAAAAAATAAGTATTTATAGAAAAAAACGCCATTAAAAATGACGCTGTTTATTGTTTATAATTAAGTATTTTATATATTACTGACGAATACCTTCAATAAATAAACCTATATCTACATGGGTAGAGGCTGGCCCTAAATTGTAATCAATACCGTAGTCGGTAAGCTTAAGGCTTGTTTCACCTTCAAAGCCTACACGGTAACCACCCCATGGATCTTTACCTTCACCCACTTTATCAATTTCAAAAGTAATGGTTTTGGTTACGCCATGCAGCGTAAAATCACCTGTTACTTGACCTGAATCGTCTTCAAATTTAATACTGGTGCTTTTAAACGTCGCTGTTGGGTATTTATCAACATTTAAAAACTCTTTACCACGAAGGTGTTTATCGCGCTCTGCATGATTAGAATCAAGGCTTGTTGTATCTATATTAACCATAATTTGCGACGCATTAGGGTTTTTAGCATCGTAGTTAAATTTACCATCAAAGGTATTAAAACGGCCATGTAACCAGCTGTAACCTAAATGTTTAATTTTAAAGTTTACAAATGCATGAGCACCCTTTGTGTCAATTACGTAGTCGGCTGCATTAGCAGTTGTTACCGATAACATCATTGCAGCCGAAACGGCTGTGCTTACTAATAATTTTTTCATTTTAATCATCCTTTAATGGTTTGATCATTCTAATTAAGGTTTTATCTTTATCGATAAAGTGATGTTTTAACGCCCCTAGTGCATGCAATACTGCAAACCCGATTAATGTGCACGCGCCGTAATAATGTACTTTTCCTGCAATATCGGCTTGGTCATCAAAGGCAAAATCAAGCGCTGATACATTAAATAAAGTAAATACTTCTATTGGACGCCCGTCTGCGGTTGATATTAAATACCCTGCAACAACAATAACAGCCAAAATAATATACATAGCAATATGCGCAGTATGTGCTAATTGGTTCATGCCTTTACTTTCACCTAATGGTTTAGGTTGTGTAGATAAAGCACGCCATAAAATTCTAAATAAGAATACGGCCACAAGCGTAATACCAATGCTTTTATGTAAATCGAGCGAGCCTTTATACCAGCTATCGTAATAAGTAAGCTCAACCATATATAAACCTAAACCAAACAGGCCAAAAATAGTCAACGCCATGAGCCAATGTAAAATAATGGCGACAAGTCCGTAAGATGAAGGTGTATTTTTAAACATGTGTAACGTCCTATAATGCTATGACGTTACAATATAGTGCATAGCCTTAAATGAAAATAACATTTACAAACACTTTACGTGCGTATACGCACAGAACTTTGATAATTAAAGTCAGTTTTAGAAGTTGAGGATTAAACAGATAAGTTTATAGAGTGGATTGCTCGCTCAAGCTGACATAAATTAAGCTCTCTGGGCTTACTTGCAAACAAGTAACAAGTCCTTCTTTAATGAGTTCAAGCATGGCTATAAAACTAACTACCACACCACTACGCCCTTCATCAGGCGTAAAAAGCGCATTAAACACCACTGCTGAATTTGCTTTCGATAGCTGTTGTAATATTTGGCTCATTCTCTCTCGGGTTGAGAGTACTTCGGCAGTAATTTGATGATGTTCAAACGTTTTTGCTCGCGCCATTACATCACTCAGCGCCAGCATTAAGTCTTTAAGTTCAATATCGGGGAGGTTTTGACTTGTGTCTTCATTTATTGGCATAGCGGCATGCGCTATAAAAATATCACGCCCAACACGGGGGATATCATCGAGGTTTTCGGCGGCTTTTTTAAATAACTCATATTCTTGTAGACGTTTAATAAGCTCAGCGCGAGGGTCTTCTTCCTCTTCAAGCTCTTCGTGTACAGGAAGTAATAAGCGCGACTTAATTTGTGCAAGTAACGCGGCCATAACTAAATATTCACCGGCAAGTTCGAGTTGAAACTCGGTCATCATTTCAACGTAACTTACATACTGCTCTGTAATACTAAAAATAGAAAGGTCGAGCACATCAAGCTTATGCTTTTTAATTAAATAAAGCAGTAAATCGAGCGGGCCTTCAAAGGTTTCTAATATTATTTCGAGCGCATCGGGCGGAATATATAAGTCTTCTGGTTTATCTACAACCGCTTTACCATGCAAAAAAGCCAGTGGCAGCTTTTGCTGCACTGGCTTTTCACTACTTTTTGTATCAGCAGTATTTTCGCTCACTTGTTATTACTCAAACGGGCTTGTATCACCACAACCAACACGTAATATTTGAACTTCATCTTCTGACAAATCGATTACTGTGGTTGCTTGCTCTGGCAAGTAACCACCGTGAATAATTAAATCAACGTGCTTATCTAATCGCTCTAATATTTCATCAGGATCTGATTCTGTAAATTGTTGCCCTGGTAAAATTAAAGAACACGACATTAGCGGCTCGCCAAGTTCGGCAAGTAACGCACAAGCAATTGGGTGTTCAATTACACGCATGCCAATGGTTTTTTTCTTGTCGTTTAATAAACGCTTAGGGACTTCTTTTGTGCCTTTAAAAATAAAGGTATAAGGCCCTGGCGTATTATTTTTAATTAATCTAAATAGCTGGTTATCTACACGAGCATAAGTAGATAGCTCCGATAAATCACGGCAAACTAGCGTAAAATTATCGTTTTTTTCAATACCACGAATACGCTCTATGCGCTCTTTGGCTTGCTTATTACCAATGTTACAGCCAATTGCATAGCCCGAATCTGTTGGGTAAACAACAACACCGCCTTGCTTAATAATATCAACGGCTTGACTAATCAATCTTGGTTGCGGGTTATCAGGATGAATATGGAATAATTGACTCATGTTAATGCCCCTTCTTGTCCTTCCCAAACTTGCCAAACACCTTGGCAGTCTTTCGGTAAGTATAAATTTTTGCCAAGCTCTAAATAGCTTGTCGGAAAATGAAAATCAGACCCTTGCGAGCAAAGTAGTTCGTACTCACGGCTGAGTTCACCTAAAAATTGACGTTCGCTTGGCGCCTGTTGAGGTTGTGCAACTTCCATTGCGTCTCCTCCTACACTTTTAAATTCTACTAATAATTTGCGTAGCCACTTGTTTGACATTTGATAGCTACTTGGGTGCGCAAGTACAGCAACACCACCAGCGGCATGTATTGCTTCAATAGCGGTTTGCATAGTGCACCAGCAACTTGGCACGTAGCCTGTTTTACCACGCCCTAAGTACTTTTTAAAAACACCCGGAAAATTTTTAGCTACACCGCGCTCAATAAGGGCGCGTGCAAAATGTGCGCGCGTAATTTGCGCATCCTTTGCCAGCTCTTTAGCTTGCTCGTAAATGCCATCAAATCCATTTTTTGCAAGGCGTGCGCCAATTTCTAGCGCACGCTCTTCTCGCTTTTGCTGCTGAGCTGATAATAAAGAGGTAAGGTCAATATTATTAATATCAATATTTAAACCTACAATATGAATTTCGAAGCTTTCCCATTTGGTAGACACTTCGGTACCCGTTATTAATGAAAGCGGTAAGTTTTCTGCTTTAATAAATTGCTGAGCAGGCTTAATAGCTGCCACAGTGTCATGATCGGTAATAGCAAACACATCAATATTTTTATCAACAGCGCGATGCAATAATTCTTCAACCGTTAAACGCCCGTCTGAATGTGTGGTATGGCTATGTAAATCATATTTTATCAAAAGAAAACTGCTTAAAATTAAGGGTTACTGGTGTTTATGTAAGTATAACAACTTTTTTGACTAAATTGTTTTAAATAAACACTTGACACAAAAGCATAAGATACGTTTTACTGTAGCCACTTTCAGACACATTAAGAATTAACAATAATGATCAATTCAAACTTAAACACTATTTGGTGGTGGCACTCGTAATTTTCGGGTGATGAATTGTCGTGTCTAACAAAAATTCAAAACCCGCAACTATGCGGGTTTTTTTATAACTAAATTTTACGAAACATATACGTTAAAAATATTTAATAAATTTTGAGGCAGAAAAACATGAATAACGGTCTTACTCTTACACATCGTTGGTGGTGGCGCCTGATATAGCGGGACGGTAATGATCTGTTTGTAATTTAGATATCGTTATTCAAACCCCGCACTGCTAACGCATTGCGGGGTTTAATTTTTTGAGGGAATGAGGTTTGATTTTTAGTCATATAACTACCACACCAGGCGAAGTAACAAGCATTACGCAAGTACGCGACTATATTAGTAGCCCTCTTGCATTATACGCGGCACTTGATAAGCCTAACTCACTACTGCTTGAATCGGCTGAGATTGATTCTAAAGACAGTGTAAAAAGCTTAATTTTAGTCGACTGTGCACTGCGCATCGTATGCCAAGGTAAAACAGTCACTATTAATGCTCAATCTAATAATGGGCAACAACTACTTAGCTACTTGCAGGCAAATGTTAAAAGCTGTGATGCCACTTTAGACGGCGAAACACTTACCCTTTGTTATTTAGACACTAGCGGCGATACTGACGAAGCGAGCAAGCTCGTTGCTGATAACGCATTTAGCGCACTACGTACGTGTATCAACAGTATTAAAAGCACAACTAACAATCCATTTTCGGTATTTTTAGGCGGCGTATTTGCTTACGATATGGTGGCAAACTTTGAGCAATTAAGTGATGTACCTGATGGTGAAAATACCTGCCCAGATTACGTATTTTACTTAGCCGAAACCTTAGTTGTTATTGATCATCAAAAGCAAACAACTGAGCTCATTGGTAATGTATTTAATGGCCCAGACGTACACGCTAACTGCTTTGAAGTAGGTAAAGAGTTAGAACGATTAAATACACTTTGCGATAACGCAGCAGAATTTAGTGCGGATATGCAAAGTGGCGAATGTGAGGTAAGCGTTGATATAGACGATGACACTTACTGCGAGCAAGTGGTTAAGCTTAAAAAGAACATTGTAGATGGTGATATTTTTCAGGTAGTGCCGTCGCGTACATTTTCACTACCTTGCCCTGATTCTTTACATGCGTATAGCCAGCTTAAAAAGCAAAACCCAAGCCCTTATATGTTTTATATGCGCGATGAAGACTTTGCATTATTTGGCGCGTCTCCTGAGTCGGCCCTTAAGTACGACGTAAGTAATCAGCAAGTAGAAGTTTACCCAATTGCTGGTACTCGAGCGCGCGGCAAATTTACTAACGGGCAAATAAACCCAGACCTAGACAGCCGCATTGAGTTGGAACTAAGAAACGATCAAAAAGAGCGCGCCGAGCATTTAATGCTCGTTGATTTAGCACGTAACGACGTAGCCCGCATTAGTGTTGCAGGTACTCGTTTTGCCAAAGAGTTATTAAAAGTAGACCGCTATTCACAGGTAATGCATTTAGTATCACGCGTTGTTGGCACATTAAAACCCGAGCTTGATGCACTGCATGCTTACCAAGCGTGTATGAACATGGGCACCCTTGTTGGTGCACCAAAAGTACGTGCTGCTGAGCTTGTACGTCAAACAGAAGGGAAACGCCGTGGCAGTTATGGCGGCGCTGTTGGTTACTTAACCGGTGATGGCGCAATGGATAGCTGTATTGTTATTCGCTCTGCTTTTGTTAAAAATAACATAGCCTACGTGCAAGCAGGTGCCGGTGTGGTGTTTGACTCAGATCCTATTTCAGAAGCAAACGAAACTCGCGCTAAAGCACAAGCGGTTATCACCGCCATAAAATCTACGTATAAGGCGGTATAGAATGAGTAAAACGAATCCTATTAAAATCTATTTTTTAGATAACTTTGACTCATTTACATATAACCTTGTTGATGAGCTTACGATGCTTGGCTGCGAACTGGTTGTTTACAGAAACAACATTAGCGCTGAGGTTATTTTTAACAAAATGCGCCAAGAGCAAGGCCAAGTGCTATTAGTACTTTCGCCTGGCCCCGGCACACCAAGCGATGCAGGCTGTTTAATGGAGCTTATCGAGCTCTCTAAAGGCCACTTCCCAATGTTAGGCATTTGTTTAGGCCAACAAGCGTTAACACAAAGCTATGGCGGAGTAATTGGTCACGCGGGTGAAACCGTACATGGTAAGTCTTCAATTATTAATTTAGGCGAACATCCTGTATTTGATGGTATGGGCAATACAATGCCTGTAGCACGTTACCATTCATTAATGGCAACAAAAGTGCCTGATAATATTAAGGTTATTGCCCAGTACGAAGATATCCCAATGGCAATTTATCATCATGATGACAACGCATTGGGTTACCAGTTTCATCCAGAATCAATACTGACGCCAAACGGCGCAATGCTACTTCAGCAAAGTGTCGCTTACTTAACACGCGCTAAATAAAAGAGGACATTATGAGTACACAACCAGAACAACCCATAAATGTTCAACACGCTATTGAACAACTAATTACAGGGCAATCATTAAGCTACGCAGACGCCAAAGCACTGTTTGATGAAATAATGCAAGGTAACATGAGCGAGATTGAGCTAACCGCCCTACTAATAAGCCTTAAAATTAAAGGCGAAGTAAGCGATGAAATAGCAGGTGCTGCAGCCTCAATGCGCGAAAACGCTGTTGCTTTTACTACCAGCAGTACACAACTTGCTGATAGCTGTGGCACTGGCGGCGATGGCTCAAACACAATTAATATAAGCACAACAGCAGCCATAGTTGCCGCTGCTGCCGGTATTAACATGGTAAAACATGGTAATCGCAGTGTATCGAGTAATTCAGGCTCTGCCGACTTACTAAAAGCGCTGGGCATTAATATAGATATGAGCCCAGAGCAGGCAGCAAAATGCCTTGAGCAAACCAATTTTACCTTTTTATTTGCACCGCACTATCACAGTGGCGTACGCCATGCGATGGGCGTGCGTACAGCGCTTAAAACACGCACTATTTTTAATATTTTAGGCCCGCTTGCTAACCCCGCTGCACCTGATGTGCAATTGTTAGGTGTGTATAACGAAGCGTTATGTATGCCAATGTCACAAACACTTAAAACCCTTGGCACAAAGCGCGCTATGATTGTTCACGGCTCAGGCACTGACGAAATAGCTCTACACGGCCCAACAACGGTAGTTGAGCTAAATAATGGCGAGATTACGCAGTACACGCTAAACCCAAGCGACTTTGACCTTGCAAACTATTCACTTGAACAACTCGCTGGTGAAGGCCCACAATACAACGCAAATGCTAGCCTCGCCATCTTGCAAGGCAAAGGCACAGATGCACATAATGCTGCTATTGTGGTTAACGTAGCTGCCCTTTTATACCTAACAGGTAAAGCAGAAACGTTAAAAGAAGGGGCAAAACAAGTACAAACATTATTAAGTTCAGGGCAAGCCATGAACACACTAAATGCAATTATTGAGGTAAGTAATGGCTAATGTATTAGACAAAATTGTTGCTGATAAAAAATTAGAACTCATTGAGCGTAAAGCCGCACGCCCGCTTGAAAGCTTTAAACACCTTGCAGTGCCTACAAGCCGTAGTTTTTACAAAGCATTAGCAGCCCCAGGCACACAGTTTATTTTAGAGTGTAAAAAAGCATCGCCCTCAAAAGGGTTAATTAGAGAGCCATTTGATTTAACCGAAATTACCTCAGTTTATAAAAAATACGCCACCTGCATGAGCGTGTTAACTGATGCTAAATATTTTCAAGGCAGTTTTGACTATCTTGAATTTGTGCGCAGCCAAGTAGAACAACCGCTCATCTGTAAAGACTTTTTTATAGATGAGTACCAAGTATATATGGCGCGTATTTATGGCGGTGACGCTATATTACTGATGCTTTCGGTCCTTGATGACGAGAGCTATAAAGCACTGCATGCAGTTGCCGATTCACTTAATATGTCGGTGTTAACAGAAGTAAGTAATGAAGAAGAAGTACACCGTGCACTTGCGCTTGATGCACAAATTATTGGTATCAATAACCGTGATTTACGCGATTTAAGCACCGATTTAGCCACTACCGAAAAGCTACGCAAACTTATTCCGGCTGATAAAGTGGTTATTTCGGAGTCGGGTATTTACACCCATCAAGACGTAAAACGTTTAGCCCCATTATGCGATGGTTTTTTAATTGGCAGCTCACTTATGGGCGAGCGTGATTTAGAGCAAGCATGTCGCCGTGTTATTTTAGGTGACAATAAAGTATGTGGTTTAACACGTACCAAAGATGCACAAGCGGCATATCAAAACGGTGCTATTTACGGTGGTTTAATTTTTCATCCTAAATCGCCACGCTATGTTGATTTAGATTGCGCAAAAGAGCTAAGCCAAAGTGCCCCGCTTAATTTTGTGGGTGTGTTTGTAGATGCCCCAATTGATCAAGTTGCTCAATACGCAAGTGTGCTAAAATTGGCGGCAGTTCAATTACATGGCCAAGAAAGTGACGATTACATCGCTCAGTTGCGTACACAGTTACCTACCGGCTGCGAGATTTGGAAAGCCCAAGCAATAAAAGATGCATTGCCAACGCCTGTAAATGGCGTTGACCGACATCTTTACGATACACACAGCGATACACAAGCTGGCGGTACAGGTAAAGCATTTGATTGGTCGGTGCTTCATGATGCAACCACTCCATTTATGCTCGCTGGAGGCTTAAATCCAGACAATATTAAAGATGCGCTTTTTAAAGGTGCCTTAGGCCTTGATTTAAACTCAGGCGTTGAAGAATCTGCGGGTAAAAAGTGCCCTAACAAATTACATAATGCTTTTACAAGCATCAGAAATTATTGAGGTTAAAATGCAAAATCCAGCTTATTTTGGCGAGTTTGGCGGTATGTTTGTACCCGAGTTACTTGTCCCTGCGCTTAAGCAGTTAGAAAACGAATTTAACAAAGCACAAAAAGATCCTGAGTTTCAGGCTGAGCTAAGTAAATTATTAAACGAGTATGCGGGTCGTCCTACCCCACTTACTTTAACGCGCAATTTAGTTAAAAACCCAAAAGTAAAACTGTATCTAAAGCGTGAAGACTTATTACACGGTGGCGCACATAAAACCAACCAAGTACTTGGCCAAGCGTTACTTACTAAGCGTATGGGTAAAAAACAAGTAATTGCTGAAACAGGCGCAGGTCAACACGGTGTTGCAACAGCGCTTGCATGTGCATTACTGGGTTTAAAATGTCGTATTTATATGGGCGCAAAAGACGTTGAACGTCAGCAACCAAACGTATTTAGAATGAAGCTAATGGGCGCAGAGGTTATTCCGGTAACAGCGGGTTCTGGCACATTAAAAGATGCAGTAAATGAAGCCCTGCGTGACTGGTCAGCAAATTATCAAGACGCGCATTACCTACTAGGCACAGCCGCTGGTCCTCACCCATTCCCAACAATTGTACGTGAGTATCAAAAAGTTATTGGTGAAGAAGCTAAACAACAAGTACTTAAAGCCGAAGGTCGTTTACCTGACGCTGTTATTGCCTGTGTTGGTGGTGGTTCAAACGCAATTGGTATGTTCACTGACTTTATTGACGAGCCAGGCGTTAAATTAATTGGTGTTGAGCCTGCAGGTAAGGGGCTTGATACAAATGAGCACGGTGCAACAATTTGTAAAGGCACTAAAGGTATATTACACGGTACTTATACGTACATTATGCAAAATGACGATGGCCAAATTGAAGAGTCTTACTCTGTATCAGCAGGCCTTGATTACCCAGCTGTTGGTCCTCAGCATGCATTTTTACACGAAACTGGTCGCGCTCAATATGTGGGTATCACAGATACAGAAGCGCTTGATGCGTTTCAGTCGCTTGCTAAAAATGAAGGGATCATTCCGGCGCTTGAATCAAGCCATGCGTTAGCTTATGCGCTTAAATACGCAGAAGAGCAAACCGAGGAAAGTGTTATAGTGATTAATTTGAGTGGTCGTGGCGATAAAGATTTAGCACACGTTCACAATGTACTAACTGAAAGAGGTCAGCTATGAGCCAAGTAAAAACGGATCGTTACGGTAAAATGTTTGCAGCGCTTAACGAGCAAAAACAAGGTGCGTTTGTACCGTTTGTAACAATTGGCGACCCAGGTAAAGAGCAAAGTGTTGCGATTATTAAAAGCCTAATTGACGGCGGCGCTGATGCACTTGAGCTTGGTATTCCGTTTTCTGACCCGATTGCGGATGGTCCTGTAATTCAAAAAGCTAATATTCGCGCACTTGATGTGCACATTAACACGCAAGATTGCTTTGATGTCATTAAAGAAATACGCGAGTACAACGCCGATATTCCAATTGGATTATTACTCTACTCAAACCTTGTTTTTAAGCGCGGCATAGAAGCATTTTACAAAGATGCAAAAGCGGTAGGCGTAGATTCTATTTTAGTGGCTGACGTGCCTTTGCATGAATCTAAAATATTCAGAAAATCGGCAATGGATAACGGTGTAGACCCAATTTTTATTGCAACACCTAATGCAGATGATGACACACTTCGCCAATGCGCCTCTTACGGTCGTGGTTATACGTATTTACTATCGCGCGCTGGTGTTACCGGTACCGATGCTAAAGCACAAATGCCAGCGGGTAATATTGTCACTAAATTAAAAGAATACCATGCAGCTCCTGCTCTTTTAGGGTTTGGTATTTCAACACCAGATGATGTAAAAGCCGCACTTAACGCAGGCGCAGCAGGTGCTATTTCAGGCTCTGCTGTAGTTAAAATTATTGAAGCTAACCTTAACGATTTAGACGCAATGACAACGCTGTTAAAAGCATTCGTTAGTGAAATGAAAGCCGCAACCGCATTATAAAAAGTGTAAATTTACACATTAAAAAAGGGCATTTAAATGCCCTTTTTTGTTTTTGAAAAGCAAATTAGTGAGCTTGGTGTTTACCCTCTAAAATCTCTTCAATAAATTTAGCATTAAATGCTTCTAAATCTGCTGGGCTTCGGCTTGTTACTAAACCTTTATCTACACATACTTCTTGGTCAACCCAATTAGCACCTGCATTAATTAAATCGCTTTTAATACTGGGGAAAGAAGTAATGGTACGGTCGCGCAATTTATTAATTTCAGCTAACAACCACGGCGCATGGCAAATAGCAGCAACGGGTTTGTTTTTTTCTGCGCCAAAAAAGCCATCAATAAATGCTTTAGCATCTTTATCTTGGCGTAAACTGTCTGGATTAAATAAACCACCAGGAAGCATAAGCGCGTCGTAATCAGCGGGGTCTGCATTTGTAACTAGTTTATCTACTGTTACTTTATCGCCCCACTTGTCTTCATCCCAGCCAGTAATTTGGCCTTCTTTAATTGATACTATTTCGATGTTTGCACCAGCATCAAGTAATGCGCTGCGTGGAGATAAAAGCTCACTTTGCTCAAATCCATCAGTGGCTAAAATTGCGATTTTTTTGCCTTGTAAACATGTGCTTGTTTGTAATGTACTCATTGAGATCTCCTTATTTTCTTAAAAGGTATATTTAAAATACACAATCAAAAAAGCACGATGCGTGCCGATAACAAGCAATTGAAAATAAAGGAGTAAATTTAATTAGGATTTATAATGCCATGTAAATTATTTAGAGATTATGAATAATGTACATAAGTGCTACTTTATTTCCAGCTCATGTAATTTTACACCACCAAAAGCGAGGTATAAAACCTCACCTACAGCATATTTCCCCATTGGTGCGCTTACTTCGCGCTCATGTAATTTAAAGCCATTAAACGCGACGTGTAATCCTGATCTACAGCATATACCCGTAGGTGCGAATTTACTTCGCGCTCATGTAACTTATCTATCAATACGAGGTTTAAAACCTTAAATAAATTTAAAGCAGATCTTTTAACGCTTTCGCGGGTTTAAAAACCGCTTTATTTGCGCCTTCTATTTCAATTGCAGCCCCTGTTTGTGGGTTACGCCCAGTACGCGCTGGATAGTAACTTAGTGCAAAGGTACCAAAGCCATTAATTTGAACTTGATCGCCCTCAGAAAGCGATTTAGTAATGACTTTTTGCAAGCTTGAAAGTGCCGATTGAGCATCTTTTTTTGTTAATTCACTTTTGCGTGCAATGGCAGTAACGAGTTCTGCTTTATTCATTTTAGGCTCCTAAATACACGCCAAATCAGTGTTGGTTAAGCGTGGGAATATGATGATATGAAAAATACCAAACCGAATTGGTAATAAAGCCACGCAGGCTAAGGGTTACAGGGCAACAAGTCAACCTTGTAGTTGCTAAGCTTTATGTGGTAAAAAGCCTTTGACTCTTTTTTGTATAATTTAGGTAGACTATGCACGCATTAATTGAATACATTCCACTCATACTGTTTTTTGCAGTTTTTAAGCTAGTCGATATTTACTGGGCTACTGGTTTATTAATGGTCACTACGCTCATTCAAGTTGCTTATAGCTACTTTAAACATGGCAATGTACCTACTCGTCAGTGGATATTTTTTGGCATTGCGGCTGTGTTTGGTACGTTAACGCTGGTACTTCATGATGAGCAATACATTAAATGGAAAGCAACACTGATATATGCAGGTTTAAGTTTAACGTTACTTGTTAGCCGTTATGTACTTAATAAAAATCTCGTTAAAAAAGCGCTTAGCTCAATCCTCGAAAACGCTAATGATACAAAACAAGCCATTGTTGTCCCAGAACCATTATGGGATAAGCTTAACCTAATGTGGGTTGCTATAACTGCTGGTATAGCGGCACTAAACATTTATATTGCGTATAATTTTTCGCTCGACTTTTGGGTTAACTTTAAAGTGTTTGGTTTAATGGGTATTACTTTTGTAAGCATTTTTGCCACCATTATTGCCTTGTACAAATACCTCCCTGATGAAGAGGAAACAGCAAAGTAAGCCCCCTCGTCATAAAAGTGTCGTCTTAGCTTGCTAGCTTATTAAAAAAAGCAAGTTGAGACGACCTTGAACGCTAATCAATACCGCTGGTTTGAATTTACCCTCATTTTTGTATTGCTGCCTTTGTTGGGCTTTGGATTACGCGAGCATTTAGCAAACTGGCTTATTCCTGCGCTTATTATACTTATGAGTGTGTGCTGTATGTTGCTACTGGGCGATCCTCATTTTAAACGGTTTAGGCTTACAAGCCTTGGGCAATTTTCTGCTGTTAAAAAGCGTGTGTTTAGCTTCTTTTTTTTAGGTGCGCTGTTCTCAGGTATGTTTTACGGGATTATTCATCAGGGAAACTGGTTTACCCTTCCCCGTAACTCGTTTAATGATTGGCTTTTACTGTTGGTGCTCTACCCAATACTGTCGGTTATTCCTCAAGAATTAATATTCAGAACGTATTTTTTTCATCGTTATAAACGCATCATGCCAAAAAAAGCAGTGCGTATTGTAGTTAGTGCGAGTGTATTTGCGTTGGCGCATATTGTGTATGCAAATTGGATTGCAGTAGCCTTAGCATTTTTAGGTGGCTTACTGTTTGCTTATACCTACGCAAAAAGCCGCTCAACCTTTGTGTGCGTTATTGAGCATAGCTTATGGGGGCTTTGGATGTTTACCCTTGGCATTGGCAGCTACCTCGACTCAGGCGCATTTAATTAAAGTAACCTTTATTTAAATTTACATACAAAAAAGCCGCAACAAGTACGGCTTATATAATTGGGTCTGTATTTAAAAGCCAAATATTTTTAGAGCAAAAAACTTAGTCGCGACTGTATTTATAAATATCACCGCTAAAATAATTGGAATAAACGTTGAAAGTGAAAAATTAACGTATTTTTCCATTAAGCTACCAGCATAATTAGGCGAGCCTAAGCTTAGCTCTTGTGTTAAACGTGCTTTTTTCCAGCGGTACATTACAAACAAACACACCATTAAGCCGTTAAGAGGTAAAATTGTGTCGTAGAATACATCAACAATAATATCAAAAAAGCTCTTATTTACACCGCCATAACTGGTAAACGAGGTAAGGCTGTCAATCATACCAAACGACATAGTACATAAAATAGTTAGCACGCCAGTTGTAAGTGTTAAAATACCCAATGCTTTTTTACGGCTAATTCCTTTGCGGTCGCTTAATGTGGCTGTCGGTACTTCAACAATAGATACCAATGACGTAATTGCAGCAAAAAATACCAACAAGAAAAACGAGAATGCTACAATTGATGCGCCTACGTATCCGATATCATTTTGCAGTGCTAATAATATTTTCGGCAAATACACAAAAATCATCGAAACTGACGAGTCAGAAAGTGCTGATGGGTCTGTGTTTGGATCAAAACTAAATATAGCCGGTAATACCATAAGACCTGCGACAAAGGCGACTAACGAGTCAGTAATTGCTACCATTTTTGCACTACTTACAATGTCATCTTTTTTAGATATATACGACGCGTAAGTCATTAATATACCCATACCTAACGACAACGAGAAAAATGCTTGGCTTAGCGCCCCATTAAGTACGCTTGCACTCATTTTAGAAAAATCAGGGATAATATAATATTTAACACCTGCCATTGCATTATCAAGTGTTAATACATAAATAACTAAAGCAAGAAGCATGACTAGAAGTGCTGGCATCAGAAATTTAGCGGCTTTTTCTATGCCTTGCTTAACACCCCCTAATAAAATTAAGTTAACAATAATTACCACTACCGCCATGTAACCAAAAACAGTGTAGCTATTAATAAAAACACCAAAATGGCTAGGTTCAGCGAGTAAATCTAAATTCCCCAAACCAGTTTGCATTAAGTAGCCGAAAATCCACACTGTAATTACCATGTAAAACACTGCAATCATAAATGGCGTAAGCACAGCTAAAAACCCTGCAAACTTCCACTTCTTGTCATTGTTTGCCAACAACTTGTACGAGCCGAGTGGATCTTTTTGAGCATTACGGCCCATTGCCATTTCAGCCATCATGACAGGTAAGCAAATGAATACGACAAATAAAGCATAAATTAATAAAAATGCGCCACCACCATTTTTGGTAGCAGAAACAGGAAAACCAACTAAATTACCAATACCCACAGCAGAACCTGCTGCCGCTAGTATGAATCCGAGACGGGAACTAAATCGCTCTCTATTATCGCTCATGCATAAAACCTTTTTATTATTTTGTATATTTCAGCGACTCTACCAGTGTTACACAGATATTTTCAAGCAAATACAGTGTAAAAATAAAATCGAAGTGTAAACCTGCCTAAATACGCTTTTAATTCACCAATTTTCAACGCTGTGATAGTATTGCGTTAATTAAATTTAACAATTTTTATGAGATTTCTTATGTTGTACATGATTCACTCAACAGATGTTGAAAACAGCTTAGAGCTTAGAAAAGCAGCACGCCCAGCACACTTGGAACGTCTTAATGAGCTTGATTCACAAAATCGCTTATTTACTGCAGGTCCTTTTCCAGCAGTTGACAGTGAAGATCCTCAAGAGGCTGGTTTTACCGGTTCACTCGTTGTGGCTGAGTTTGATTCAATAGAAGCCGCGCGTGAATGGGCTGTGGCTGATCCGTATGTTGCCGCAGGCGTATATGAAAATACTGTTGTTAAACCATTTAAAAAAGTTTTCCCTGCTTAACTATAAATAATCGCTTATTAACATAGTTCAGGGTTTGTTCACGGGTTTTTAATTAAAATTGTTAAAGTAAAAGCTAATTTAGTGTTTTTACTTGAATTTTAGTAACTTAGTTAATTAAACTAAGTGTGTTTGGTCTAGGGGTTCTATCATGCGCATATTATTAAGTCTTACTTTTATTGCTTGTACTAGCTTTGCTAGCTTTTCTCAAGTAAATACAACAGCCACAAATCCAACGGCTAAAGCTGAAGTAAGCAAAAAGAAGGCTGTAATACTCGCAAAAAAAACCATTAACGGTAAAACGCTTAAGATTTCTGAACAAACTGACTTTTATACAGTGCGAATACTCAAATCTGACGGCCATGTCGTCGATTTACATATAAATAAAAAAACTGGCGAAGTAAAAAAGGATTAACCGATGCGAATTTTAGTTATAGAAGACGATTTACATTTAGCAGATAACCTACGTAATGCTTTAGAAAAAGAACGTTACAGCGTGGATTTATGCCACGATGGTGAAGCAGGTCTTTTCCATATTACTGAATATCCGCTTGATATGGCCGTTGTTGATTTAGGTTTACCTAAAATAGACGGTATCGAACTGATTAATAAAGCACGTGCACAAGGTATTACTATCCCTATTCTGATTTTAACAGCGCGTGATCGCTGGCAGGACAAAGTAGAAGGTTTAGATGCTGGCGCAGACGATTATCTTACAAAACCATTTCACGTTGAAGAGCTTATTGCACGTTGTAATGCATTAATTCGTCGCAGTGCAGGTAAGGCAAATCCAGAAATGACAGCAGGCCCAATCAAAATCCATACACGCTCGCAGCAAGTTTGGGTTGATGATAAAGAGCTCAGCCTAACCGCTTACGAATATAAAGTGCTTGAGTATTTAATGGTAAACCCGCAAAAAGTAATCTCAAAATCAGAATTGACTGAGCACATTTACGATCAAGATTTTGACCTTGATTCAAATGTTATCGAAGTATTTGTACTGCGTTTACGCAAGAAACTTGACCCTGAAGGTGTATTAAACCCAGTAGAGACACTACGTGGGCGCGGTTACAGGCTTAAAAGTCAGTGGTAATACCGCAAATATCGTTAAAAATAAGGCAAGGATTTATCCTTGTCTTTGTTTTATTAGTCGCACTCCCAATCCTGTTCTATTCAATTGGCAAAGCGTATTACGCTTCACTTGTTGATGCGACAGAAAAAACCCTCGAAGCACAGCTATACTCGCTTATATCTGAAGTCGACTTTACTGAGCATGGCATTATTATGCCAAGTACAATTTTAGCGCCTGAGTTAAATAGACTAAACTCCGATACCTACGCAATGATCTATCGTGACGATGAACCCATTTGGCATTCTGAATCAGCTGTTAACGTTAATTTTGTACCTCAGCAAGTAGAAACAAAAGCAGGTGCAGCGGACTTTAGACGAGTTGAATATAAAAACACTGCGTACTGGCAACTTAGCCTTACTGTTATTTTAAACAACATAGATCAATCAGAACAGGCACGCTTCATATTAGTTAAACGTAACGATGCCCTACTGCGTTTAATGGACGGTTTTAAGCAAACACTTGTTGATTGGATGTTTATAATGGGCATTGCAATCGCAGGTCTTATGGCGGTTGGTTTTATTTGGAGTGCACGGCCACTGCAACGACTTGATAAAGAAATAAAAGCGATCGAGTCTGGCGATATCCAAGAAATTAAAGGGTTATACCCCATTGAGTTGCAAACTATTAAGTCCGATTTAAACTTACTCCTTGATTCTCAACAACGTCAGAAAGAGCGCTACAGAGCCTCATTGAGCGACCTTGCACACGCGCTTAAAACACCACTAGCTGTTTTGAAATCAAGCCCGTTGGCTAATGATGCAGATGCACAAGAGCAGCTTGACCGTATTAATGTGATGATCGAGCACCAATTAAAACGGGCAGCAACCGGTGCCTCTGATACTTGGAAGAAACAAACGCCAATTAAGCCAGTTCTCGATTCTATTTTAAGTGCTATGGCAAAAGTGTATCGTGATAAAGATATTATTTTTAGTTGCACAGTAACAGATAAAGACTACTTTTTAGGTGATCAAACCGATTTAATGGAACTATTGGGTAATTTAATTGATAACGCCTGTAAAGCATGTCGTTCACAAGTCGAAATACAAGTAGTCCAAAGTAAAACTCTGTGTATTGGTATTAGCGATGATGGTCCTGGTGTACCAGAAGACAAGCGCGAGTCTTTACTCACTCGTGGTACACGCCTAGATACATATGAAAGCGGACACGGTGTGGGTATGGCAATTGTATCTGATTTAGTTAAGTCGTATCACGGTACTCTCACTATCACTAAAGCTGATAACTTGGGCGGTGCTCAATTTATTTTAGAGTTTAATTATAATGATAAAAAGTAATAATTTATTAAAGCTAACTGCAATTGTACTGTTAATAATTAGCCAATACAGTTTTGCTGATGAAGCGTGTACTTTAGTAAAAAAAGCAACCACGGATGAAGCTAAGCGTTATATCCAATGCCTAGATACACAAATAAATAAAGCAAAACTAGTGCAAGGCAGTTGGATACAAAAGCGTAAATACGAACTCACTACATCACAAGAAAGTACAGGTAATACCCAAATACTTCCATTATTTATGCGCAGCATTAGTAATAATGAAAAATACATAGAAAGCGCTTGCCAGTGGCGTTATTTATTAAAACTCCCTAATGCAACAACTGCGGCTATTAGTTATAAAATCTGTGAAATCCAACTTATCAACCAATTTACTGATGCACTTAAAAAACCATTTTAAAACAAGCAATCTACTAATCGATTGCTTATAGGTAATAAAATGATTAAACCTGTAATTATTATAGGTGGTGGGCTGGCGGGCTTATACAGTGCGTATCAGTTGCAACTACTTAATACCCCATATTTATTATTAGAAGCTAAATCGCAATTAGGTGGCAGAATTTATTCGGCGCAATCACCAATAAATAGTGGTGTTAGTTTTGATTTGGGCCCTACATGGATATTTCCTCACCAACCAAAAATTCAAGCGCTAATCAAGTCACTCAACTTAAGTCTATTTGAGCAATACACCAAAGGCGATGTGTTATACCAATCGCCACATTCAGAGCAACCACAACAAATTGCAGGCGCTGGAGAGATGCAATTATTTAGGCTCAAACACGGTATGAATACCTTAATAACTGCATTGTATGAGCAACTTAATCCAGATTTTGTATTGTTAAACCACAATGTCACTGAGCTTAAAAAGAGCGGTGATAGCTGGCAAATTACAGTAAACCATTTAGGTAATATAAAACACTTCAATACGAACAAACTAATGTCAGCAATTCCTGCACGCATGGTGACAGCCCATTTAACACCTGAACAATGGGCTACTCCAACACTCATAAGCCGCCTCAACAGCGTACCGACATGGATGGCAGGACAAGCCAAGTTTATAGCTACTTTTGAACATGCATTTTGGCGTGATAATAACTTATCAGGACAATGCTTTAGCCGTGTCGGCCCTATGGTCGAAATTCACGATGCCAGTGCTGAAGATGATAATTACGCCGCATTATTTGGTTTTATAGGTGTGCCCTACTTATCACGAAGCGAAGTAACTAAAGAGCAGTTAATTCAAGCCTGTGTCCAGCAGCTTAGCTACTTTTATGGTCAGGATGCTAAAAAGGCAACAGGGTACTTTATTAAAGACTGGCCAGAGGATGAGCTTGTAGCCAATGAGGACGACCGTACTCAGTCTTCACAACACCCTGAATTTAATTTTTCAGGCTTGGGTGAGCAGCTAAGTAACCTAAATATTCATTTTGTAGCGAGTGAATTTGCAAAACAAGAAGCAGGATACTTAGAGGGTGCAATAAATGCTGTTGACGAAGCTATTAATTCAATCATTAGTCTTTAGCAATCAAGAGCTGTAATTTATCCAGCCCTTGATAGTTACAGCGACTAGTTATTTTTGGCGGCGTCTTCACCACTGCCCAATAAAGTGGCAACCCACTTACCTTCGGCACTGGCTTCTAAGCCTATTTTTACAATCATAGTTAATGGCACAGATAAAAGCATACCTACAGTGCCTAGTAACCAACCCCAAAATATTAATGATAAAAACACCACTAATGTTGAAAGACCCAGCCCTTTACCTAAAAATTTAGGTTCTACAATATTGCCCATTACCGTATTTATCGTTAAGTACCCTGCAGCAACAAGTCCTGCCACTAATGGGCCTTGAGTAATAAGGGCAAGTAATACCGCAGGTACAGCTGCGATAATTGATCCAATATTAGGAATGTAATTAAACATAAACGCTAATACTCCCCACAGTACAAAATAATCGATATCTAAAATCCATAAATAAAATGCAGCGATTATACCGGTGGCTAAACTCACTAATGTTTTAATAGCAAGATAGGAGTTTATCGATTCTAAGAAGCGGTCTATTTGTTTCATTTTACTATCGGGATCATCAAGGGCCATGTGTATTTTATTACTCAGCATCGGCCCTTCAAACAGCATAAACACAACCGTTAAAATAATTAAAAACATGTTGGCCATTACCCCACCTAAACCAGTGAGCATATCCGTGGCTACATCGACCATTTTTCCTGGATCGAACATATTGATTAACTGTTCTTTATTAATCAATATGTTGTATTGAGATGCTAAATCGACCAGCCATACAAACTCTTCTTTAAGCTGTGTTTTATATTCAGGAAGCTGCTGCGAAAAATCGTTTATGGACTGCCCAACAAGCCCACCTAAGCTTACGCCTAAACCAACAATAATTAGTACCACTAACATAACAGCAATACCTTTGGGAATTCGATATCGCGCGAAAAACTTAATAAATGGATTACAAATAATGGCAATAAACGCCGCTAAAATAAATGGAATAATAATTACACTTGCTGATTTTATACCCGCAAGTACAACGACCAAGGCAGCAAAAACTATTAAACTTTTATTCACTCCAGTTAAATTTGCCAACTCACTAATCCTTTTATTAATTATATTGCCCCAGTGTAAGGCAAAAGCTAATGAAATGAAATAATTACCAAGTGATCATAAAAGTATGCTTTACGTATAAATTTGCAAAGCTGTTTGCTAGCGAGTATGTTTTTCAATCACTTGCTACTATTTTATTGTAAGGATTAATAATGCATATATTTGTTACTGGCGCGACTGGATTAATTGGTAAGCACTTATGCCCTTTTTTACTTCACCATAATACGGTTACTGTGCTTAGCCGAAACCCGACTAAAGCAAACGTATTATTGGGCCATAAAGTTAAAGCCGTAAGCAATGTTAATTCAGTGGATTTTAACAGCGTTGATATTGTTATTAATCTAGCTGGCGAACCGATTGTTAATAAACGTTGGAGTGACAAACAAAAACACATAATACGAGACAGCCGTATTGGTGTTACACAGCAAATTAGTGAAGCAATTAAAGCCAGTAACACTCCCCCACATACTTTTATATCAGGTAGTGCCGTTGGTTTTTATGGTCGACAAAATAGTAACCCTATTGATGAAACTTTTGAAAACCCACACGACGAATTTAGCCACCAGCTTTGTAAAGAGTGGGAAAATGCAGCTTTACTCGCGCAATCAGAACAAACCAGAGTGTGCCTTTTACGAACGGGTATTGTTTTAGCTAAAAAAGGTGGGGCATTAGGTAAAATGCTACCCGCTTTTAAATTATGCTTAGGCGGCCCGATTGGTAACGGAGAGCAAGGTATGTCGTGGATACACATTGACGATATGATTCAGCTAATACTCTTTATAATTAAGCATCCAGAAATTTCAGGCCCAGTTAACGCAACAGCACCAAACCCGGTCAGTAATGCCGAGTTTAGTAAAAGCTTAGGGAATGCATTGTCGCGGCCTGCATTTATCGCTATGCCAACCGCAGTACTTAAACTGCTAATGGGTGAAATGTCAGATTTATTAACCACTGGGCAATTTGTTATCCCACGTAAGGCGCAAGCTCATAATTATCGCTTTCATCACCCTGATATTAAATCAGCCCTAGAAAGTTTGACTTAGTCATTATAAATAAACTGCGCCAAAATTAAGCTAGATTTTGTATCTAGTTGTTCTAAATTAACAACGTTTAAGAATTATTTAATTCGTTAAATTACTCAAGTATGTATGCAGGTTAGTATTAATCCTCTACATAAAAAAAGCCCTTCATTTGAAGGGCTTTGGTAAACACACAATAGAGTTAATAAACTACTTACAAGAGAGCGTAGCCTCGCCTGCCATATTTGGCAAAAACTGAATATTAGCTACAGAAATTGATGCTTTACCATTACTGCGTAAGCTAAATGGGCTTGTTAGGTTTGCAAAATTAACACCCTTATCAGCAAAACAACCTAAATCGATTGATACTGACTGCCATTTATTTTCAATAGCTTTGTCCACTACGTTTGCTAAATCAATGCTTGCACCACATTCACCTGAGCAAGTCATAGCAAGTGCTATATCGCTCGTTAGTACTTCGTTTAATTTAATATCAAAGCTAATCACACTGTTTGCTTCAACGTAGGCAATGGTATCTTCTGCAAAGCTTGTTACTATTTCAGCACTGGCTTTTTCTGCACCGCTGAAGTTAAATTGGCGCGCGTCTTCTTGTACTATTTTGTCCTCAGTTCGGTATTTAATTGCACCAAATTCATGGGTACTGCTCGATACATCTAAAAGCTCATCGCCCGATTTTAACAATAAGCGCCATGGTGCTACAGGTGCACCAACAAGTATATCCATACTCGTAAGCCCTGAGTTATCAAGTTTAGAGTCTTCATCAAGGTCGTCAGCTAGCACGTTTTTATCGCCATACGTTAAACCAAAACCATAAGGAAGTAATGGGTCGTAATTTTCATCGCCTTTATTAACCGCAGTTTGTACCGCCGATTTAGGCCAAGAAAACGATAGCTTACCTTTAAAGTTATTTTGGATGGTGCCGTCTGCCGCTTTTAATAAAACATCAGCAATACCTGCACCTTCTGTACCAGGTAACCATGCAGCCACAAACGCATCAGATGCGTTAAGCTCGCTGTTAACCCACATAGGTCGACCTGATATAAACACCGATACAACAGGAATACCTTGCTCTTTTAGCGAGCTTAAAAGTGCTAATGACTTTTTATTTCCGCGCTCAAACTCAAGGTTATCTTTATCGCCGTGCCCTTCTGCGTAAGGTTCTTCACCAAATACAACAATGGCAACATCAGGACGTTGTTCAAACGTACCATCAGCACTTAAAGTAACACTTCCACCTGCTGTAGATATTTGCTCTTCAAGCCCTTTGTAAATTGACGTTGCTCCAGGGAAGTCTGCATTTTTATTATTAGTCCCTTGCCACGTAATACTCCAACCACCCGACTGTTTACCTATATTATCGGCACCATCACCTGCAACAAGCACGCGTTGATTAGCTGCGATAGGTAATAGGTTATTTTTATTTTTAAGTAATACAAGCGATTCGCGCACAGCTTGACGTGCTACTTCGCGATGCGCTTGCGCGCCAATAAGCTCTGTTTTACCCGAGTAAAGACGCTTAGCCGGACTTGGTTTATCAAATAACCCAGCGCGTAACTTAACGCGTAAAATACGTGCAACCGCATCATCAATGCGGCTCATACTTATTTTACCTGCATTTACTTGTGCAATTGTATTTTCATATAGCGGCTTCCACGCGCCTGTTGGCACCATAAAAATATCAAGGCCAGCATTTACCGCTTCTGGGCAGCTTTCGTTAGTACAGCCTTTAATTTGCCCATGGCCGTTCCAATCACCCACTACAAAACCATCAAAACCCATACGTGTTTTTAATACATCTGTAAGTAAGTATTTATTGCCGTGATTTTTAACGCCATTCCAGCTATTAAAAGACGCCATAACAGATTGACTACCCGCCGACAAACCACCTACGTAACCTTGGGCATGAATATCAAATAGCGACTGCTCGCTGTCTATATTATTTCCTTGATCATCCCCATCAACAGTGCCGCCATCGCCAATAAAGTGCTTAACCGTGCTAATAACGCGCTTATCACTTAAAAAGTCGCCATCGGCTTTACCTTGCAATCCATTTACAATCGCTGCTGAGTAATCGTGAACAATTTTTGGATCCTCAGAATAGCCTTCGTACGTTCTGCCCCATCGGTCGTCTCGTACTACTGCTACAGTGGGTGCAAATACCCAATCTATCCCCGTAGCCATTACTTCTGCTGCGGTAATAGACGCTATTTGCTCTATTAAATCTGGGTTATTAGCCGCGCCTAAACCAATATTATGTGGAAAAAGTGTCGCGCCAATTACGTTATTATGACCATGTACTGCATCGGTGCCCCACATAGTTGGAATTTTGCTGCCATCCACTGAGTCATCAATAGATGCTTGATACATTTTTTCTGCAAGTGCAACCCAATCCTTTGGCGTTGCATGCTTATCGCCATTAGGGAAAGCACCACCGCCATTAAGGTAAGAGCCAAAACCATATTTACGCATGTCTTCAACGGTAATATCACGAATTTCTGGTTGAATCATTTGCGCTACTTTTTGCTCAAGCGTCATATTTTCTAAAAACGTGACAATTTGAGCTTCAATAGCAGGGTCTTTTTTTACTGCAATTGAAAGCTTTGGCCAAATTTTCTCTAGCTTTGATTGCGCTTCAACATTTACTTTTTCAACATTGCTTTCGTTAGTACATCCGCTTAGTGCAGTAACACTTCCTACTAACGTTGCAATTGCTAATGCATTAAGTTTAAAAGTCGTTTTCATTATGATGGCTCCTTCACTAATACTGGTTTGCTGCCTCGTAGGCCGTAAAAAACGATAAATATGTAACATAAAATAGGTAAAACATACGAAAGTTGAACACCCACACTATCAGCAAGCGCACCTTGTAAAAGTGGCACTATTGCACCACCTACAATCGCCAAACACAAAATACCAGAGCCTTGAGCGGTATGCTTACCAAGTCCATTTAACGCTAAACTAAAAATAGTTGGGAACATAATAGAATTGAATAAACCAACCAATAGTATTGACCACATTGCTAATTGACCCGACGTGCTCATGGCAATAATGACTAAAATAATAGCCATGGTTGCGTTAAAGCCAAGTACTTTACCTGCGGGTAGTTTTTGCATTACAGCAGCACCAATAAAACGCCCAACCATAGCACCACCAAAATAATAAGTGATGTAATGAGCTGCAACATTTTCTTTTAGCCCTGCTATATTTTCTTGTGCTAAAAAGCTTACTAAAAAGCTACCAATTGCCACTTCTGCGCCAACATACATAAATATACCCACAGCACCTAATAGAAGATGGCGATACTGCCAAGCACTGCCTTCAATTGCCTCTGATTTTTCGGCTTCTGCTTTTTGCTCGCTCATAATGTCTGGTAATTTAAGCCAAGCAAAAATACCTGCTAGTAAAATAAGCATCGCAGCTAAAAGGAGGTAAGGAAGTTGAACTGACTCTGCATTTTGAGCAGGTGTTAAAAAGGCATCCGACGCTGAGTCTAGAATTAACAGAGCACCAAATGATGGCGCAACAGTAGTACCTAAGGCATTAAAAGCTTGGGTAAGCGTAAGTCGAGACGACGCTGTTTTTGCTGAACCCAACAAACTTACATAAGGATTAGCAGATACTTGCAATAACGTTATGCCGCTGGCAAGTACAAATAAAGCGAATAAAAATACAGGGTAACTATGTAAAGACGCTGCTGGGTAAAATAATATACACCCGACTGCCGCAATTAAAAGCCCAACCACGATTCCTTTTTTATAACCAAGCTTTTTAACAATGTGTCCACTTGGAAGTGACATTAAAAAGTAAGCGCCAAAAAAGCAAAACTGCACAAGCATTGCTTGTACATACGTTAGGTTAAATACGGCTTTTAAGTGTGGGATTAAAATATCATTTAAGCAGGTTATAAATCCCCACATAAAAAATAATGTTGTTAAAGAAGTTAATGCAAAACTGTAATTTTTATCCTGATAGTTTTGCGACTGTGTGTGTGTTGTCACTGGTGCTGAACTTGCCATGTGTTCTCCGTATTTTATTATTATAAATCTATTCTTAAGCTGCTCTGTTGCAGTTTTCAGCTGTCTTTAAACCATCCAGAAGCATTAAAGAGTTGACCTAAGAATTAATAAACACTAACCTTAAATGTAAGCGCTTTCATATGCAATTAAATACGAACAAGCTGTATATTTCAACACTTTTTATTTTTTGTACCACGCATACAGCATTAATTAAGTAAAAACACAGGGCTGATCTCTCTGTAAATGACCAACAAAAGGTTTGTTATTAATGACAAAATTATCACTACCGCCCCATTCACCGCTTTTATCTAAAAACTTTGTGTACGGTGTGGCCACGGCTTCTTTTCAAATAGAAGGCGGATCACAAGATCGTCTCCCATGTATTTGGGACACTTTTTGCGATACGCCCAATAAAATAGTCGATAGCTCAAACGGTCATACCGCGTGCGATCACTATAACCTTTGGCGTGATGATATAGACCTTATTGAGTCACTTGGCGTAGATGCTTACAGGCTTTCTATTTCATGGCCGCGCGTGATGACCCAAGACGCAAAGTTAAATCCTGTAGGCGTGAAGTTTTATACTGATATTTTAGATGAGCTAAAACGTCGCAATATTAAAGCCTTTGTTACTTTGTACCACTGGGATTTACCGCAACATCTTGAAGATGAAGGCGGATGGCTTAACAGACAAACAGCTTACGCTTTTGAGCATTACGTAAATTTAATTACTAAAGCCTTTGGCGATCGCGTTCACTCTTATGCCACACTGAATGAACCATTTTGTAGTGCGTTTTTAGGTTACGAAATTGGTATCCATGCCCCAGGTAAAGTGGGTAAAGAATATGGTCGTAAAGCAGCGCACCATTTATTATTAGCCCACGGACTCGCTATGAGCGTATTAAAGCAAAACTCGCCTAATACTTTAAATGGCATAGTGCTAAACTTTACGCCGTGTTATAGCCTAACTCAAAGTGATGAAGACTTAAAAGCCACTGCATTTGCAGACGACTACCTTAATCAGTGGTATATCAAACCAATAATTGATGCCCAATACCCCGATATAATTAATCAATTACCATTAAACCATCAGCCTGAGATTCTTGAGGGCGATATGGAACTAATTTCTCAATCTATTGATTACTTAGGTATTAACTTTTATACCCGCCAAGTTTATAAAGCGCACCCTACTGACATTTATGAGCCTATTGCACCTACGGGCCCGCTAACTGATATGGGGTGGGAAATTTATCCGCAATCGTTCACTGACTTGCTCGTATCGCTTAATAAAACATACACCTTACCGCCTATTTATATAACCGAAAATGGTGCAGCAATGCCCGATACGTATAATAATGGTGAAGTTAACGACTTAGACCGTTTAAGTTATTATAATACTCATTTAAACGCGGTTCATAATGCAATTGAACAAGGTGTTGTTATACATGGCTACTTTGCTTGGAGCTTAATGGATAACTTTGAATGGGCTGAAGGCTATTTAAAACGTTTTGGTATTGTGTATGTAGATTATAAAACCCAGCAACGCACTATTAAAAACAGTGGCTTAGCTTATAAAGAACTCATCTCTAAAAGATAAGAGCATACCCATAACTAAAAACAAGTATAAAGCGGGATAAATAATCATGGTCAGTGTAAAAGAAAAAATAGCGTATGGCTTAGGCGACACCGCCAGTAATATTATTTTTCAAACAGTTATGATGTTTTTAATGCTGTACTACACAGACGTAGTGGGTTTATCACCCGCTGTTGTCGGTACTATGTTTTTAGCAGTACGTATTTTTGATGCCGTAACCGACCCATTAATGGGCAACCTTGCTGACAAAACACATACGCGCTGGGGGCACTTTCGCCCCTACCTACTTTGGCTTTCACTTCCTTTTGCCATTATTAGTATTTTAGCGTTTACCACACCTGATTTAGAAGGCACCGATAAAATAATTTACGCCTTTACTACTTACACACTACTTATGGTGGCTTACACCGCTATCAATATTCCTTATTGTGCACTGGGCGGTGTACTTACAAGCGACGCAAAAGAGCGCGTGACTATTCAGTCTTACCGCTTTGTATTTGGTATGTTAGGCGGCGTAATAGTAGCGGGTTGTACTATGCCAATGGTTGAGTACTTTGGCCAAGGCGATGCAGCTAAGGGCTATCAATACACCATGACTGCAATGAGCATTTTAGGCTTTGTACTATTTTTACTTTGTTTTTTAGGCACAAAAGAGCGTATACAACAGCCAAAAGAGCAAAACATTCCTTTTGCCCAAAGTGTTAAAGCATTAATTAAAAACGATCAATGGCGAACACTTTGCTTAGCTGCGTTTTTTTTACTTACCGGTCAAGTATTAAGGCTTACGCTTGCTGTTTACTACGTAAAATACTATTTAGGTCGAGACGATTTAATCACCTTATTTATGACACTAGGCGTTGCAGCAAGCATGGTAGGTTGTGCTTTAGCTCAACCGCTTGCAAAGCGCTTTTGTAAAATAAAAGCCTATATAAGCTTACAAGTTATTGCTGCCGCTATTTGTGGTTTTAGCTACTTTATTAGTAAAGATCAATTAATACTCGCATTTACTGCCTTTATTTTATGGAAATTCTTTTTAGATATGGCAACCCCGTTGTTGTGGGCAAAAATGGCCGACACCATAGATTACGGGCATGAAAAAACAGGTGTACGCATTACGGGTTTAGTTTATTCAGGCGTCATATTTTTTATTAAAATGGGCGTGGCGGTAGGCGGCGCAATTGCAGGCTGGTTGTTATCTTTTTACAGCTATCAGGCCGATGCAGTACAAACACTTGATACTCAACACGGTATTTTACTTTCATTTACTGTCTTGCCTGCTTTTGGATCTTTATTTGTTGCCTACATAATGAAAAAATATACACTGACTAATCAGGTTGTTGAAAATATTCAATCTAAACTAACAACTAGGGTCTGTTGATCTTTCAAGGTTAAATTTGCAGCAGTCTGTTTGGTATTTAGGCAAGGCAGAGCCTATGTAGTGTGGTTATTCCCCATAAATGGGCGATAACGTAGCATTAATGCCAAACAGGCGCAGCCCAAAGGGTTCTTTCTAAGGGCTATTTACTCTTTGTTGCTCGGTTTTTACTTAGCCCACTAGGTTACAAACCTCGCGCCGCGATTAAATAGCCCCTAGTTTGAACAAATTTTAATCCGCAAAGATCAACAGACCCTAGTTAAGGATAAGCGAGTGAACAAATAACATGGCAACAATTTATCAAGTTTCAGAGCTTGCGGGCGTATCGTTAGCCACCGTTTCTCGCGTGATGAACAAAAATACCCGTGTAAGCGATAAAACCAAACAAAAAGTGCTTGATGCCATGGAGCAGCTTGGCTACAAGCCTAACTCAATAGCGCAATCTTTAGCCTCTAACTGTACTAACAGTGTCGGTATTTTAGTGTCTGAGTTACATGGTCCTTTCTTTGCCCAAATGATGGCAGGTATTGAGTCGGAGCTTCGTGCTGCGGGTAAACACGTTATTATTACCACAGGGCACAGTGAAGAAGACAAAGAACAAGAAGGCATTGAGTTTTTAATTAGCAGACGCTGCGATGCTATTATTTTGCACGTTGAAGCCGTTTCAGACGACTACCTAATAAAACTAAGTAAAGGCTCTACGCCCGTTTATTTAATGAGCCGTTACGTAGAGCAATTAAAAGATAACTGTATCAGTTTAGATAATCAATTAGGTGGCTACCTGGCCACTAAATCGATATTAAATCAAGGTCATACACAAATAGCGTACATTGCAGGTCCGCAGTTTAAAGCAGATGCTTTTAACCGCTTAGAGGGTCATAAGCAAGCACTTGCAGAAGCTGGTATTGAATTTGACCCTGCGCTTTATTATATTGGCGACTTTAACGAAACCGGCGGTAGTAAAGGCTTAAAACATTTTATTGATGAAAAACTTAGTTTTACCGCACTGGTATGCGCCAATGACGAAATGGCCTCCGGTGCTATGAAGTATGCCCGAGAGCACGGTTATAATTTACCAAACGATTTATCGATTGTTGGGTTTGATAACGTTATTTTTGCAAACTATCTATACCCTACACTCACGACCATAGATAATCCGGTAGGGAAAATGGGCGAAATGGCCGCTAAATTAGTACTTAAAGACGTTTATCAAAATAAAAACCTTGTTATAAATCGCTTTTTTGAACCCACTTTAATGCAGCGCGATTCATCTGCACCACTTATTAAATAAAGACTAAAAGCAAATACTGATTTTGGTACAAAAAAAGCGGCTAAATGCCGCTTTTGTATGTGAGCTACTTAACAATCCAAGGCGTTACTTTAATAACCTGCGATATATCGCCAAGTGACGAGGTATCATCTTCCCAGCTATCTTTAACTGCAAAGTAACACACTGACTTTTCACACGTTATGCTCTTATCATCAAATTGCATTGGGCTTTTAAATGTAACTGCTACGCCCTTTTGCTCTGGTAATAAAAACCACATTAATTTACTTACAAAAAAGCCCGACAGATCAGTTAACAGCTCATCAAGTTCTTCGTTAATGGTATATAACGACTGCTTTGAAAGCGCTAAACCTTCAAGTTCATTTGCTTCTATTTGTAACTTTAATTGGCAATCATGTTCAGGGTTTTGTGGCTGAACAACAATCACCGCTTTATCGCTATCAAGTTGTTTATCGAACGGTAAAAGTAGCTGTGCTTTATCGGTAAAGTTGAGCGGATACTCGTTTTTTTCGGTTAAAATAGTACCGCTTTTTATTGCGCACGCTTCGTTAGTTGCTATATCACTTATATAAAAGTTAACTCGCGCATATTGAAAATCGCCTTTGTTAACTACCTTTAAGCGATCGTAAAAACCGTCGTACGACATTACAAACTCTCTCGCATTGGCGTTAAATACCGTCGTACTAAGCAACAACAACGAGATAACACTCACGCAATTTAGAATACGTTTATTCATCAAAGTAAGCTCTATTTTGGTTGATCATGGTGTTCAATTCTTCAATGTACGCTTCACCACGTTCAGAATATGACATTAAACCCTGCGTTAGTTTTGTCGCCTTGATCTGCTTTTGTTCAAGGCGTAAATTTTCGCGAATCGCGCGTAAATCTTTATAAGCAGGATGCGTGTTGATATTTTTAAAGTAAGAATTTATAGCCGCTCTTACCGACTTAAACGCAGCCACTTCATGCACAGCACCTGTATTACGGCGTCTTGGCACCATGCCACAACCTTTTGAATAACACCACTGACCAAAAAAGTTAAGGCCAATACGTGCAAAACGCGATGTGCCCCACGCAGATTCATTCGCAGCTTGCATAAGCGCTAATTCTTTAGGGATTATATCAACACGGCGCAGTGCTTGCGTAAGTATTAGCGTATCAACTGTGGTTGGTAAGCCGTACGACTTTAAAATTTTAACAATATCTTTGCTTTGCTTTTTTTCTAAAGGTAATTCGTTTTGTAGCATCATGCGTGCTATTTCAAGCTTAGCGCGTTGCTGTAATATTTTTTTGTTTTCGGCTTCAACGTGCGGACGAATAAAGCTAAAAAATGCATGTTTTTTTTCTTTAACATCACTAAATTCTGAAAACTTTGGCAGTTTTACATTATGTAATGGTTTTTCTTTTTTCTTCACTTTTTTTGGTTGTTCGGTCGTTTGTTCTTCCGATTCAACATCGTCACTTTGTATAAACGGATATGCAAGCGCCCATACAAAAAACACGGTTAGTAAAAGCTTAAAAATCGTTTTTAACATGTATTCTCTCTTTGAAACAACAACTATGCATGGTTTATACACAAGCATACGAAGGCGCATTATACCTAAGCCACTTTATAAACGCGAATAACTGGGGTTTGATGACCTTTTACGGTTGAATTTTCAGCAGTGTATTTGGGTTTTAGATAAAACAGAGCCTATGTAGTGCATTTGTTCATTCGCAATTTATAAGTGCATGGGTATACTGAGCAAAGTTTAATAATATTAACTATGTGTGAGTAAGCAGTATGGATAAACAATGGCAAAGCCGAATAATAGAGCAATATAAACATCGCCCTAACGATAACCGCTCGCCGTGGCAGGTCGACCGTTCGCGTATTATTCATGCAGCTGCATTTAGGCGTTTGCAAGCTAAAACCCAAATTATGGGCATTGGCCTAAACGACTTTTACCGCACTCGCCTTACCCACTCTTTAGAAGTATCGCAAATTGGTACTGGCATATTGCGCCACTTAAAAGCGCAGCATAGCGACTTTACGCACTTTCCATCAACTGGGCTGCTCGAAACATTGTGTTTGGCGCACGATATTGGTCATCCACCTTTTGGCCATGGTGGTGAAATAGCGCTAAATTACATGATGCGCGATCACGGTGGTTTTGAAGGTAACGCACAAACACTGCGCATAGTTGCAAAACTTGAGCCCTACAGTAATGGCCACGGCATGAACCTAACTCGTCGTACTTTGTTAGGTTTTATAAAATACCCCGCGTTTATTAATACGCTTTGGCATACCATTCCCGATGCCACAACCGGTCGTGCATTTATAAAAGCGGATGATTGGCGACCTGCCAAAGGGTTATACAACGACGATGCAGCCATATTCAATTGGATAGTAGAACCACTGAGTCAAAACGATAAAACATTGTTAGGTAACCATGCCGCTATTGATAAGTACCGCGCTAAAACAATGTATAAATCGCTCGATAGCGCCATAATGGAACATGCCGACGATATAGCATATGCGGTACACGACTTAGAAGATGCCATTGCAACCCACGTACTTACATTAGATGATTGGCAAACCCATGCTCTGCCTCATTTAAAAGCACTAAACTTTGACTGGCTAAACGACATGCTTGAATCGCTGACCCAGCGCTTGTTTTCAAAAAATGATTATGAGCGAAAAGATGCCATAGGTGAGCTGGTTAATACCTTTATTATTCATATACATTTGGATATTCAAAACGATGACTTTGAATGCCCTATTTTAAAGTACACCGCTAAATTAGATGCCCAATACGACAGTGTATTGCAAATACTGAAGCATTTTGTGTTTCAACGTTTAATACGCGACCCCGAAATGCAGCAAATAGAGTTCAAAGGTCAAAACTTACTAACAGAGTTATTTACCGCGTTTGCGAGCGATCCGCTGCGCTTATTGCCCGAAACAACACAAGCACAATACATAGAAGCGCAAAAGCAAAACCAAGGGATGCGTATAATTTGCGATTATTTGAGCGGCATGACCGACGAATACGCTTATAAAACGTATCAACGATTGTTTTCACCTATGCAGTAGTAATACCAATAGACGTAAGTAATATAACACTGAGCATCATTAGAAAGGCCGAGTAAATTAAATTTACTCGGCCTTTTTGCTCAGATATTAAAGTTAGCTATTTTGTTAAAGCGCTTTTATAACGACTCTACGCCCATGTTATATAGCGTAAAACCAAATATATCAGCGTACTGCTCAATTGTTTTATTCGTTGGAGTTCCTGCGCCATGCCCCGCATTGGTTTCTATGCGAATAAGCGTTGGGTTATTACCTGTTTGCTTTGCTTGAAGCTCAGCGGCAAACTTAAACGAATGCGAAGGGACAACACGGTCATCATGATCGCCGGTTGTGATCATAGTGGCTGGATACTCAACACCTGCTTTTACATTATGAAGTGGTGAGTAACCTTTAATGTATTCAAACATTTCTTTGCTTTGCTCACTGGTACCGTAGTCGTATGCCCAACCAGCGCCCGCAGTAAATGTATGGTAGCGCAGCATATCAAGTACACCTACAGCAGGTAGAGCCACCTGAAATAAGTCAGGGCGCTGCGTCATCACTGCGCCAACTAACAAACCACCGTTAGATCCACCACGAAGTGCTAAACGCTTTTTAGATGTGTACTTTTTATCTTTTAAGTACTCAGCTGCGGCAATAAAGTCGTCAAACACATTTTGCTTTTGCAATTTAGTGCCTGCATTATGCCAGTCTTTACCGTACTCACCACCACCGCGAATATTAGCAACGGCGTACACACCACCTTGCTCAAGCCATACTGCATTAACCGGGCTAAAGCTTGGCGTTAAACTAATATTAAAACCACCGTAACCATATAAAATTGTAGGATTTGAACCATCAAGCTTAATGCCTGTTTTATAGGTAATTACCATCGGTATTTTAGTACCGTCTTTAGATGTGTAAAACACCTGCTCAGACGTGTAATCATCACTATTAAAATCAATAGCCGACTTACGATAAACACCCGATTCACCCGTAGTTACGTCAAACGCATAAGTAGTACCTGGTGTTTTGTAGTTAGTGAACGAATAATAAAGCGTTGTTTGATCTTTTTTACCGCCAAAACCACGTGCTGTACCCACGCCTGGCAATGTAATTTCGCGAATTAGCTCGCCTTTTTTGTTGTGCTGTTTTACCTGCGAAATCGCATCAACCATGTAGTTGGCAAAAAAGGTATCGCCGCCTTTTGTAAGATTTAGTACGTTTTTGGTTTCAGGAATTAAATCAACCCAATTTTCTGGACTTGGGTTGCTTGCATCAACCGTCACTACTTTTTTGTTTGGTGCATTAAGGTTAGTAACTAAAAACAGCTTACTGCCTTCGTTATCAATCACTGATGTATCTGAATCAGTATTTCCGACAACCGTTACAAACTCACTGTTTTGCTTTGTTAAGTCTTTTATAAACAGCTTATTGCCTGAGGTTGACGTACTAGCTGAAATAAGTAAGTAGCGGCCGTCATGAGTTACATCAGCGCCTACATAGCGATGTTTTTGCTCATCAGTTTCACCAAATACAACACTATCAGCAGATTGAGCAGTACCTAGCTTATGGTAATACGCTTTATGCTGATCTGTTTTAGCCGAAAGCTCACTGCCTTTAGGTTTGTCGTAACTTGAATAATAAAAACCTTCGTTGCCAAGCCACTCTATGCCACTAAATTTAACGTCAACAAGAGCTTCTTCAACTTGTTCTTTAGTATGTGCATCAATAACTATAATTTTACGCCAGTCGCTACCACCTTCAGATATTTGATATGCGAGCAACGAGCCATCTTTGGAAAACGATAAACCCGACATAGACGTCGTACCATCGTCACTAAACTTGTTTGGATCTAAAAATACTTCAACGTTGCCGCCCTCTTTACTGCGGTACAAAACATATTGATTTTGCAGGCCATCGTTTTTATAAAAATAGGTGTAATCGCCTTCAGTAAAAGGAGCGCCTATTTTTTCGTAATTCATTAGTTTTTCAAGGCGCTGCTTTAACTTATCGCGATAAGGTATTTGTTCTAAATAAGAAAACGTTAAATTGTTTTGCGCTTTAACCCAATCAGCAGTTTCGCCGCTCATATCATCTTCAAGCCAACGATATGGATCCGTCACCGATTCTTCAAAGTAAGTGTCTACCACTTCACCTTTTTTAGTCTCTGGGTACACAATTGTATTTACTTGTTTCATTGATACTTTTACTTCTTCTTGAGTTACTGTATTAGTTGGCTCTGAACAACCGCTAAGTGCCATAAGTACAGCACATGTTAAAGTTTGCTTAAACATGGTGAGTTCGGTTCTTATTTATTATTAATAGCATAAGAAGTTATTAACTTTTAATCCTTTTGTCTATTAAGATGCGTTCAATGCTATTTGTCGTTGTAAACAAATGTAAAGGTGCGCTTTAATAGCCCACAATCTTCATAAAATAAAAAACAATAAAAGAGCACGCAATGCAAAGTATAAACCCCACATTTAAAAGTTTTAAAGCCTTCTACCCTTATTATTTAAAAGAGCACCGCAACGTTATTTGCCGCCGCTTACATTTTATAGGAAGTACACTGGTTCTTGCTGTAAGCGCAATAGCATTAATAAAACAACAATACAGTTTATTATGGCTATTACCTGTTATTGGATATGGGTTTGCGTGGGTCGGGCATTTCTTTTTTGAAAAAAACCGCCCTGCTACTTTTAAACACCCTTTTTACAGTTTGTGGGGAGATTGGGTAATGTTTAAAGATATGCTTGTAGGAAAAATTAAATTTTAACACTATTTTTAGCACTCTTTTTTATACCAATTACTTATAAAAACAAAATTACTTCATGCTTCAGAGTATAGGTTCTAATAAGTAGTACATAATTTATAAACCACCCATTAAATGTTAATTTAGTTAACATTTAATGGGTGGTTTTGTATTTTACATTTTTTAAAAATATTTATAGCTCAACAGCTGTTTATTGCCAGCCCAATAAAAACGGCTTCCTACTCTCAATTAATTAAAGCCATCAACCTCATCTTACCAGTTAACTAAACGTTAAATTTAACTTTTAAATATAATTCATTATTCATCAATTACTTAGCAATCACCTTAGCTATATAACTAAAACAATGGTCATTATAAAAAACAACCAAATGTAATTATAAAAATCCCTAGATTAATTGAATGTTATTCAATTGACTGACTTTGTTAATTAAGTATATGTTCAAAGTAACAAAGAGGTTTACCCACTTTTTTGTATAAAAAAATAGAATAATTCAATGGGTTTCGAATGAGGGAAATAGAACATGAATAAAAAGCCATTATTTCAATTACAGACATCGGTACCACAAATATTACTCGCCATGAGCGCCTCTGCTGCACTACTGGGTTCGCTCTCAGTAAATGCTGCAGAGCAAAACACCAAAGCAGAAGAAAATATTGAACAAATAAGCGTCATAGGCTCTCGCCGATTAGGTCGTACAGTAGAAGATAGTTCAGTGCCTATTGATATTATAGGTGCTGATGCACTCAATAATTCAGGTTTTACTGAAACGAATGCCCTGCTTAGCAGTTTATTACCAAGCTTTAACTTTCCGCAGGCATCCCTTACAGATGGTAGCGACCATGTGCGCCCTGCCCAACTTCGTGGCTTAGCACCCGATCACACACTAGTGCTTGTTAATGGCAAGCGCCGCCACAGTAATGCACTGCTTAACCTAAATGGCTCAACGGGTCGTGGTTCATCATCGGTTGATTTAAATGCGATACCAGCAAATGCTATTGCCCGCATTGAAGTATTACGTGATGGTGCAGCAGCGCAATATGGCTCTGATGCTATAGCCGGTGTTATTAATATTGTGCTTAAAAGTGCCAGCAGCGGTGGCTCGTTTTCAGCAAACTACGGCGCTAACGTTACTGAAATGGATGGTGTACCACAGCTAAAGTCAGTATCTGAAGGCAGTGATGGTGATTTAGCCTTTACCGAGGGTAGCGATCGCTCGTTAACCGACGGTCAAACATTAACTCTACAAGGTAATATGGGTTTTGAACTAGGCGATAATGGCTTTTTAAACATCTCAACAGAATACCGCGATCGCCATTCAACTAACCGCTCAGACTACGACCAACGTGAAAACTATGCACGATTAGAAGATGGCTCACTCGACCCACGCGAACTGACCGTAAATCGATATAACCATAATTTTGGTAATGGCGATGTTGAAGACTTCTCTATTTTTTACAACGCAGGTTACCAGTTAACAAACAACGCCGATTTATATTCATTTGGCTCTTACAGCAAACGTGAAGGCGAAGGCGGCGGGTTTTATCGTCGCGCAAGCGATAGTCGTAACGTAGAAGAGATTTATCCTGATGGTTTTTTACCGGTTATTACCTCAGATATAAATGACTTTTCATTAGCTCTGGGTGTTAAAGGCTTCGTAAGCGAATGGAATTACGATGTATCGGCCGTATATGGTCAAGATGCATTTGAATTTGGTGTTACCAACAGCTTAAATACTTCATACGGCCCTACTAGCCAAACAAGCTTTGATGCCGGAACACTTACTTACGATCAACTTACCTTAAACGTTGATTTTAGCCGTGAAGTAGACGTCAGCTTTTTAGAAAGCTCTGTAAACGTAGCTGTAGGTGCTGAGTATCGCCGTGAAGGTTACCAAATAGATGCAGGCGAAGAAGCCTCATACGCACAAGGCACATTTGGCCCAGGCGGTGCAGTAACCGACCCTGTTGATGGCCCATTTGGCGCAGCGGGATCACAAGTTTTTCCTGGATTTACACCGGAATCCGAAGGTGATAATAGCCGTCATAACGTGAGCTTATATATAGACCTTGAAACTTACCTTACCGATGATTGGAACCTAACAGTTGCCGCTCGTTACGAGGATTACTCTGACTTTGGCGATACCGTTAATGGTAAAGTTGCAACTCGTTACTCATTAACTGAAGACTTAGCACTACGCGCCTCTGTTTCTACTGGTTTTAGAGCACCTTCTTTGCAGCAACAATACTTTACCTCAGTGGCCACTGTATTTGTTGATGGTGAACCAACCGAAACAGGTACCTTTGCACCAAGCAGCGATGTAGCAAAAGCACTGGGCTCGCCGGGTCTTGATGCTGAAGAAGCCACAAACTACGGCGTTGGTTTTACATGGTCTACCGACTTTAATTTCAGCTTATCGGTTGATTACTACCAAATATTAATTGATGACCGCATTGTGCTATCAAACAACTTATCGGGCGCTGCTATTGAGCAACTTCTTGAAGGTACAGGCGCTAACCAAGGTCGTTTTTTCTTAAACGCAATTGACAGTAAAACGCGCGGTGTTGATGTTGTAGCTTCTTATAATGTACCAACCGATGGTTACGGCGATTTAGCCTTTAACCTAGGTTATAACTACGGCAAAAATGAAGTAACAAATATTATTGACCCACCAGCAGCTCTGCAAGGTGCTGGGTTCGATCAAGACAACTTATTCTCTGGTAACGAACTACGTCGTTTTGAAGTAAGTACACCGCGTAATAAATACAATTTAAGTGCAACATGGAATATGGATCAATGGCGCACCACGCTTAGAACAACGCGTTACGGTGAAACACAAGACCCTTCAGATAACCCAGAACGTAACGAAGTGCTTAAACCTAAATGGATAACTGACTTAGATGTGGCCTACTCGCTTACTAGCAACGTATCGCTGAGCTTAGGGGCTAATAACATTTTTGATGTTTACCCAGACGCAACCCGTGAAAATGTTGACGATTTAACCACCTTCTCGCGTTTATTTGCTTACTCTAGCTTCTCAGCGTATGGATTTAACGGACGCTACGTGTACGGTAAAATAGAAATGAAGTTTTAATAAGCACAGCTTAAAGTAACCAAACACACAAAAGCCACCGATTAGGTGGCTTTTTAATGCGAGTTGCTATTAAATCTATAATTAGATTTTAGTTAACCAGCCGTGTTTGTCTTCGCTTTTACCCCATTGAATATCGTTCAATGCTTGGCGAAGGCGCGCAGTCGTTGGGCCTGGCTCGCCAGTACCTACTTTGTATTCTTTATCGTTATGAATAAACGTCCCCACAGCAGTTAGTACAGCTGCAGTGCCCGAAAGCGCCGCTTCAGTACCTGGTTTAGCAGCACGCTCTAATAGCTCAGTAACGCTAAAGTTACGCTCGCTTACCGTCATACCTAAATCTTTGGCTATGGTTAAAATACTACTGCGCGTTACTCCATGTAAAAACGTGCTATCAAGCGCTTTAGTAATAATTTCGTTGCCGTCAATGAGTATAAAGTTAGCAGCACCGGTTTCTTGTACGTCGCCACCTGGGCAAAATAAAATTTGATCTGCTTGATACTTAGTTCGTGCAGCACTAATAGGTGCTAGAGCACTGGCGTAGTTACCACCACTTTTTACCATACCCATGTGCGGCGCGCAGCGCATACCATCTTCTTCAAGTAGTACGCGTAGTGCAGTTGCACCACCGGCAAAGTAATCACCTACTGGCGATAGTAACGTGTATAAAAGCGAGCTCATTGATGGCGCAGCTGCTTTACCAATTGCCGCCTCAGTACCAATGTGCGTTGGGCGAATATACATAGAGCCTGGTGGTAATGGCGTTTCATCTGCGTATTCACGCATAATATCGATAATCATCGTTTTTAGCATATCGCCATCAAAACTCGGTAAGCTTAATAGCGCTGAGCTTTGTTGCATGCGTGCAATGTTTGCATCCATTCTAAAAAGATAAACAGAACCATCTTCATGGCGAAAGGCTTTTAAGCCTTCAAAACATGTACTTGAATAATGAAGAACGTGTGCACCAGCATGAAGTTCAAGTTTATCGGAAGGGACAATCGAGCTTTCGCTCCATTTATTATCAGAAAAATGAGCTTGAATCATCTGCGGCATAAACACGGTACCAAATGCGGCCATTTTAATCTCTCTTGTGTGGTCTATTTTCCTCCATTGTATGACAATCACCCGCCATTTAACCATAGCTAAAGTAAGGCTTTTTTAATTAACTAAGAGAATTTTTTGCAAGTGCTGTTTACTAATCAACCGCATTGGGGGCTATAAACAAAAAAATCGGCTAATGCAGTTGCACTAGCCGATTCTTAAAGGTAAATAATTTACTTGAACGAATATCTAATAATACGTTTTAACACCGAGGTATACTGTTTAAAAAAGCTACCTGTATGGTAATCAATACCGTGTTTTTTCAAAACGGCTTGTACTTGAGGTGCAACTTCTTGATAGCGCGAAGACGGCATATCTGGAAATAAGTGATGCTCTATTTGGCAGCTCAAATGCCCTGTCAAAACATGAAACCAATGCGGCCCTTTAATATTTGACGAGCCCAGTACTTGGCGATGATACCACTGCCCTTGCGTTTCGTTTATGCAGTCTTCTTGTTTAAAAGTTTGCGTTTCTTCAGTAAAGTGACCACAAAATATTATGGTCGACGTCCATAAATTACGGATTAAGTTTGCCAGTAAATTACCCGCTAATACCCATAAAAATAATGGGCCTGCAAGTAACGGAAATATCGCATAATCTTTAATTAACTGGCGAGCGCCTTTACTAAAAAAGCGTTGTTTTAATGTAGAGTGCGATACAAGCCCTTCACGGTTTTCTTTCTTTTTACCAATAAAAACACGCTCTGCAGCCAATTCGTGATACGACACGCCCCATTGAAATAACACACTTAAATTAATATACGTAAAAAACTGCCATACATTTTTTAAACGCCAATTAAAATCGTCGCTCAGGCGTAATAATCCATAGCCAAAATCACGATCTTTACCAATAATATTAGTATACGTATGGTGTTCAAAGTTATGAACGCGGTGCCAACTTTGTCCATCGCACGCTATGTCCCACTCATAATGTTGTGAGTTAAGTTGCTTGTCGTTCATCCAATCGTATTGACCATGCATTACATTGTGGCCAATCTCCATATTGTCTAAAATTTTAGCAAGCGCTAATAGCAACACGCCTGCAACCCACAATAATGGCTGAATAAAACCAAGCATTAGCAAAATTCGCCCGCTCCATTCACACACTCGCTGTTTGCGCACAACAGAGCGAATGTAGTCAGCATCTTGTTGACCTACTTTGCCAAGGGTGTCCATTTTAATGGTATCTAGCTCGCTTGCGAGCATGTCATAGTTAATGTTTTTCATAATTGTAACTCCAAATCACTAACAGGTTGGCTTACGCAAAGTTGTATTAATTGCTCGCCGTTGTCACTCAATTCACCTGTTTTTAAATTACGTACCACGCCTGACTTTTTAATACATTGGCATTGATGGCAAATACCAATACCGCAACCGCGTTTAACGGGTAGCTTTTTTTCTTCAAACTGAGGTAGTAAAACATCGTTGCCCGATACAACATGGGCACTGGCGTTAATTTTTACATTAAATTGGCTATCGTCGTTTAAGGTAGGCAACGCTAAACCAAAGGCTTCTTGGTAGTAATTTAGCCTATGCGCTTTAGCAAAATCGCTCACCGTTTGCATAAATGCTGCAGGGCCGCAGCAGTAAATGTCTGGGTTTTCCCACGGCTTAATATTGCTGGTTATATCGCTTGATTGCTCACGCGTTAATAACAAAAACGAAAAATGCTCAAATTGCGCTGCCAACTCACTTAGCTCATCTACACATTGATGCTCAGTGGCTTTTGCGTAATACACCAACGACACTTTTTGCGTAGTTTGGCTTAAGTAATCATCAAGCATAGCCAGCATAGGTGTTATACCCGAGCCGCCGGCAATAAAAGTGGCTGGCGTGTGTGTGTTTTTAAATACAAAGTCGCCGCTTGGCGCAGAAATATTGCACCACAACCCCGCTTTTAATGCACTGCTTAGTAAGCCTGTAAAGCGCCCTTGCGCATTTGTTTTGATTAGTAAGCGCACCAAACCTGTATTTTTAAATTGCTGAGCGCTTGAGGCCACGGTAAAAACGCGTGTTAGTAATCGCCCATTAATTTCAACCGTTAAACTTATATGCTGCCCTGACGTATGCGCCCGCCATTGTTTACTAGGCTTAAGTTGCACACTTAAAAAATCGCCATCAAGCACAGCGGTACTAACTACTTGCGCTCTAAACTGCCCTGCACGCCACGCAGGTTTAAACACCTGCATTATTGGCTCTATGTAGCCTGCAAAACTTTGATGGTGTAAAAACCATTTTGAAAATTGGTTTAATACTTGAGTCATCATGGTTAAATCTCTATCAAATCTTAATTACTTTGAACTTACACGTGTACGCCCAAACTTCAGCGCACAAGTGTACGCTCAAATTTTAAGTTTTCAACCCCAATAGAGTAATTATTCAATTTTTTATTAGCGCAATTTGCTAAAACAATTTCCTGTGAAGAGATAATTTTAAAATATATAAGTGTGTGTTTTTCATTCAACTCAACACTTAACAAATTTATTTATGCCATGATAAGGTTATGTAAGATTGGATTAATTTTGGAAGCCATAATGATAAATTTAATGCCACATAACACACTCCCTAAACTAATAATTACGGGCTTAGCCGTTGCTATATTTGCTACTAACGCACCCGCGCATGCAAAAAGCGATTACGTAAAAAACTATAAACAGCTCGATACTTTATCGCTTAGCGTTAACGCAGTAACAGCGGCAGAAGGTGTGGTTATACCTTGGGCTATTGAGCCTCTAACTAATGGTGATTTACTAATATCTGAGCGCAGTGGAGCGTTATTTTTATTACCTAAAAATACCACTAAATTAACTAAAGTGTTTGGGCTTCCTGACATTGACGCTAATGGCCAAGGTGGATTGCTTGATTTAGCACTACACACCGATAGTAAGCAAAACCAATGGCTGTACTTTAGTTACTCAAGTAGTAAGGGCAAAGAAAGCGGAAGTAACACCGCCTTAATGCGCGCCAAGCTAAATAGCGATCATACGCAGTTGTCTGATCAGCAATTGCTATACAAAGGCGAGCATAATAGTACCAAAGGCCAGCACTACGGCAGCCGTATTGTGTTTGATGATGAAGGTTATGTTTATTTTTCAATTGGCGATCGCGGCTCACGCGACATAAACCCGCAAGATCTCACTCGTGATGGCGGTAAAATTTATCGCTTACACGAAAACGGTAATATCCCAAGCGACAATCCGTTTGTTAAACAAAAAGATGCAAAACATGCGGTATGGTCTTATGGGCATCGTAACCCACAAGGCATGTGGTTTGATAATCAAAATAATTTTTTATGGTCTCACGAACACGGACCACGCGGCGGCGATGAGCTTAATATTATAAAAAAAGGCGCTAACTACGGATGGCCTTTAGTAAGCTATGGCGTTAACTACAGCGGTACCAAGTTTACCGACCTTAAAGAAAAAGACGGCATGCAATCGCCTGCATTACACTGGACCCCTTCTATTGCGCCTTCCGATATGTTGTATGTAACGAGTGATAAATACCCAAAGCTTAAAGGTAAGCTATTACTAGCATCAATGAAATTTGCATTCATTAGCGCACTAGAGCTCTCAAAAGGTAAGGTTGTTAAGCAATATAAAATACTCGATGGAATTGGCAGAGTACGCAGCTTAGCCCAAAGCAGTAATGGTTTTATTTATTTAGGTATTGATGGGCAAGGTATTAAACGCCTAGAGCCAGAAATGTAAACATTAGCACTAGAACCAGAACTAGCACACAGTACGTTAATAATTACACCGTGTTTACTTTGCGCTTTTAAAGCGCAAAGTAAACATTTTCACCAAACAAAGAACTATTAAGCCCATTAATGCGTACACTAATTACATATAATTTAATAAATTAAGAGAATACTAATGTTTTCATTTTTAAAGCCTGATCCCGTAAAAAAACTGCGTAAAGAATACGACGTAAAACTAGAGCAAGGCATGCAGGCACAAAGAAAAGGCGACATTAAAAGCTTTGCCATGTTAAGTGCAGAAGCCGAAAAAATCTGGAGTGAAATAGAAACTCTAGAGGCTAAAAAAGCCAAATAATACCAATCGTGTTAAGTTATTAGACATTTATAGCCACGGATAAATAAAGTGATAACAAGGCATAAATTTCGACATGTAGTTGTTCTACATGAGAAATTTATAACGCCGTTAACGCTTTATTTAGCACGATAGAAAGGCTAAATATTTAAGTCGATTGGTATAAGTACATCGTGTCTGCCCTATTTTAAAAGCAGGAAGACGCGTTTAGTAAATAATTCATGACCTCCTTTTTACAGCTTCCACCGACCCTAAACCCCCTTTTATAATATGCTTACACAAACAAGTGTACTTAAGGCCGTTACTTACGTTATCGCCACCGTTTTTTAGTGAATATTAAATGATTTAAAATCGGGTTTGGTTTTCATTTTAAATATTTAATTGCTGCATTTACATACAGCGCTGGTGTTTTTCCTCCTAAGTAAAAAAATGAGGACGTTTTCCTCTTTTCTGCATATTATTAAAAGAACAGCCCGACTTAAAGTTTAATACTCGCAATGTGTTACAGGATTTGTTATTAATATTAAAAATAATTAAGAGGACATACATTGCTCATAAAAAGAGGAAAGTGTCCTCTGATAAAGCAGTTAGCAATACATTTAGCATGGAGAGGCTTTTGAGAGATTCTATAATTTGGCTTGGTTGCATTTTATTATTGCTAATCGGGATGATTCTAGGTGTAAATATTAATAGTGACTCAGATACGCTAGATTCAATTTACAAGGTTTTTGGTAGCATATCAGGTATAGCAACGCTGGCTATGGCTTCTATTGCTGCATTTGCATTAAGCACATGGAAAACGCAGTTCTATCATGAAAAAATTTATGATCATTTAACAGAGTTAGAAACTATTGCTAGAAATACAATTAGCCATTTAGAGGCATACATCACTGCTAACAACGAATTGAGATTGGATGATACTTCAGAGGACTTAATAGCAAATCAGCATTATAAAGACTTAAAAAAGTCATCATATTCTAATTTTTTGTCTGAAATTGAAAAGTACAGAATACATGTTGGCCATATCTTTCCTTTACTAACAGAGCATCAAGTTAAGGACTTTAAATATACTTTTTTAAAGTTTAGTCAAGATGTACACGCCTTGAGAAGTTCAGCATATCAACTTTATGTAATTAATGAATTTGATCAAGCTGAGTCCAATAAAATAGAATCAGAAATCCTTAATCTTAAATTAGATATTAAGGATTGTTTTCAAAGATATTGGCGTAGATAAAGTATTGCTAATCGGGTAGCCGGAGGTCTCTAACCTCCAGCCCCCACACCACCCATCATGCGGCTCCGCAATGGGCGGTTCATCTCCCGTAATGAATATTGATCCAAATATCTCTCAATTAACAAGACACCCATCCTAAATTTTGCACTTTTCGAAGTTAGAGGCTAGCCTTTATTTAGTGCAAAAAAAGCAGGGTGTCACATGGCAATTGCAAGAAAGCGTCAAGTAAGTTTGGTTGATACAAAATATTATCACTGTATTTCGCGTTGCGTGCGCCGTGCATTTTTATGTGGTGAAGACCACTTTACAGGTCAATCTTACGAGCACCGCAGAGGCTGGGTTGAAGATAAACTGCTTGAGCTAGCTAAGGTATTTTGTATTGATGTATGTGCTTATGTCGTTATGAGTAACCACACTCATTTAGTGCTGTATGTTGATGATAAAAAAGTGAATCGATTAAATGATAAAGCGATTATTATCCGCTGGCATAAACTCTGTAAAGGCACTGTACTTACGCAAAAATACATACAGGGTGAAAAGCTAAGTAAAGCTGAGCTTATCTTTTTTAATCAAACAGTAAAGGAATATCGAGAACGCCTATCAAGTATTAGCTGGTTTATGCGGTTGTTAAATGAAGATATTGCGCGCAGAGCAAATAAAGAAGATAACTGCACAGGTAGATTCTGGGAAGGCAGATTCACATCACAAGCATTACTAGATGAAGCAGCACTTGCCGCTTGTATGGCGTATGTCGATTTAAACCCAATTAGAGCTAAAATGGCTAACACGCCTGAGGAATCAGACCACACCAGCGCTAAACAGCGACTAACATCTGCAAAAGAAGGCAAACAACCAAAACAACTCTTTCGCTTTGCAGGCGTGCCACGTCAGATAATGCCAAAAGGACTCCCGTTTGAGCTTAAATCGTACCTTGAACTTGTTGAATTAACAGGACGTTGTATACGAGAAGACAAACGCGGTTATATTGAAAGTACACACTTACCCTTACTCGAAAGAGTTCATATTTCCCCCGAAAACTGGTTAAAGCTTACAACCCAGTTTACGCGCGTATTTCATGGCGCAGTAGGCAGACCAGCTTCACAAGCAAGTTATTGTGAAAACTTAAAGCGAAAGCGGCAAGCGAATATCAGTAACTGCGAAAAACTACTGGCATAAAATTTAAACTACTCAGTAAAACTATTCAGTAATAAATCACAACTGCATCATGCAGTTATTACGATGAGTGTAATTTAGGTTTAAGCGTGATAATGAGTTATTTTATGGATGAAAAGTAAGTAACCGAGTAGTAAAAGATAAATTCTTAACCTAAAAAGTGAGTCTAGCCTGGATTGACTTTATTTATTTGGAATAGCTGTCTGGTTTATCGTGGTTGCTTTGGTGGAGATGGCTTCTCTAAGTCTAAATAGGATTCAGCTAGACTTTTTAAAACATCCTTTTTTTCTATGTCCGATGTAGTATGGGTAAAGACTCCAAATACAATCAACAAATTAGGATGACACCCATCCTAATTACCTTGAATCTGGCGTAGATTGACTTTATTTATTTGGAGTGGCTAAATTAGGATGACACCCATCCTAATTACCTTGAATCTGGCGTAGATTAACTTTATTTATTTGGAGCGGCTGTCTGGTTTAATAGTAAACGCTC
>NZ_BADY01000147.1:0-284 GCF_000241185.1 Pseudoalteromonas sp. BSi20495 | reverse complement strand
CAAGAAAGTTATTGTGAAAACTTAAAGCGAAAGCGGCGAGCGAATATCAGTAACTGCGAAAAGCTATTGGCATAAAACTTAAACTACTCAGTAAAACTATTCAGTAATAAATCACAACTGCACCATGCAGTTATTTTCATGGGCCGAATTTAGGTTTCAGCGTGCTAATTTTTTTATGGATGAAATGTAAGTAACCGAGTAGTAAAAGATAAATTCTTAACCAACAAATTAAATTTAATGGCAACGTTTTGTTTGTTTAATTATAGTGGCTGTCTAGTTTAACT
>NZ_BADY01000148.1:0-60765 GCF_000241185.1 Pseudoalteromonas sp. BSi20495 | reverse complement strand
TAGTGCTCGCTTTTTTTGTTTTTTTAAATAGAGTTATTACCAAGTTTACAGCTCTGACCAGTTTGCGAAAAAGCTCACTTTTTACTGGAAACCTATAGGCAGCATTACGTGACGGGCAAGCAGCACTTGTATATTAAACTTTACACGCAATAACTGTGTTACGTTCACGTAAACGTAAGTAGGTGTGGTTGTTCTATTTATAGTTTTTAAAACTTACAAACGACGCTTTTGTGAATTTTTTATCTATACAAGGCTTTTAATTGGGTTATTTAATTTAAGCTTAATGTTTTCATTGGTTTTATCATCTGTGAGTATAGCGAACACGTATATGAAGTGATAAAGTCTCGGCAATTTCCAGCGCGCATACCCTCTCACGGGTTAACTATTTCGGAGTATTTTAAGTGGCTGTGTTTAATCGAGTTGAATTTGATAACCATGAACAAGTGGTTTTTTGTTCTGATGAAGAGTCGGGTTTAAAAGCAATTATTGCTGTACATAATACTAACCTAGGTCCTGCAGTTGGCGGATGTAGAATGTGGGATTATGCGAACGACGAAGATGCTGTTTATGACGTGCTACGTTTATCAAAGGGCATGACTTATAAAAATGCAGTTGCGCGCTTACCGTTTGGTGGCGGTAAATCTGTAATTATAGGTAATGCGAAAGAAATTAAATCTGAGCAATTATTTCGTGCATTTGGCCGTCAGTTAGAGCGATTAAATGGCAGTTATTACTCAGCAGAAGATGTAAACATCACATGTGCTGATGTAGCTATTATGAATAAAGAAACTAATTACGTACTGGGTCTTGAAGGTAAAAGTGGTAACCCATCGCCATTTACAGCATACGGTACGTTTTTAGGAATTAAAGCAGCGCTACAGCATCAACGCGGCCATCAAAATTTTGCAGGCGTAAAAGTGGCTGTTCAAGGTTTAGGTGCTGTTGCTTATGGTTTATGTAAACATTTACATGATGCGGGCGCTGAGTTGTTTGTAACTGACATTAACCAAGCTGCCATTGACCGTGTAGTAAGTGATTTTGGTGCAACTGCGGTTGGCATTGATGACATTTACGACTTAGATGTTGATGTTTATGCACCTTGTGCATTAGGCGCAACCGTTAACGATTTAACGATACCGCGTTTAAAAGCGACTATTATTGCAGGCTGTGCTAACAATCAGCTGGCAGAATCTCGCCACGGTGAAGTTATTCGTGAAAAAGGCATTTTATATGCACCAGATTACGTAATTAACGCCGGTGGTATTATTAATGTTTATTACGAAACAGCGCCAGAAGGTTACAGTGCAGCAGCATCTAATAAACATGTTGAAGGTATTTTTAATACGTTAACTGAAATTTTTGCTCGCAGCGAAAAAGAGCAAAAATCAACGCATTTAATTGCTGACGAATTAGCGCAAGAGATCATTAAAAACGGTCTATAAATTTAAGCTAAAATGCAATAAAGGTGTGCAATTGCACACCTTTTGTTTATCTGTAAGTTAAGGGGGGGTTGATCTTTGCGGATTTAACCTTGAAAGATTAATAGACCCTAATGCAATTATTACTGAACAGCGGTACACTTTATTTTTAATTTTGTGCGGCAAATTATGACTCCCTCAACTTCTCTCATGCAGCCTATCGATTTAGATAATTGGCCTAGAAAGCAACACTTTGAATTATTTAAACACTTTTCTCAGCCTTATTTTAATGTGTGTGTGCGTTTAGATGCTCAAGCACTTTACGACTATTGCAAAACCAATCAATTTTCTTTTTTTCAAGCGTATGTATATTGCACCTTAAAAGCGTGCCATGAGTACGATTCAATAATGCTACGTATAATAGATAATCAACCATGGTTACTTAACAGTGTTCGCGCAAGTGTGGTTGAGCTGTCTGAAAACGATACATTTGTTTTTAGTTATTTTAATAGCGCAAGCGATTTTAAAGAGTTTGCAAATCATGCAAGTGACGTAAGCAAAAAAGCGAAACAACAGCCGTTATTTTCTGATGTATTTGCCCAAACAGAAGGGCAGGCCGACTTAATTCATATATCTGTTTTGCCGTGGCTGAATTTTAGTGCGTTTTCGCATGCATTTAGTGAAGGGCAGAGTTTAGGCATTCCTAAATTTGTATTTGGTCAGTTTGATAAACACACAGGCACAATGCCTTTAGCTATCGATGTACACCATTCATTAATGGATGGTTTGCACGTAGCGAAATTTATAAACGCATTGCAGGGTACATTTGACTCCTTTTGCAAAGGTTAACTTTAAACACGTCATTTAACGGCAGTGCAAAGCAGTAAACAATTTATAAGTAATCTATAAGTAATGCGATGTGAATTACTTTATATTCAAATACATAACCTTATATGCTTGAAAAGCACGTGCGCTGGACATATTTATATACCATATCTTAGCTCAGGAAATCCTCATGATAAATGGACTGTTAATTGTTGTTTTAATTCTTTTTGTGGTGATTTTCTGGCGCTGGCCATCAATTCAAAACCGATTATGGCGCAGTAAATATAAAGACTTTGCTTTAAATTCACAGCAAAAAGATATTTTACTGCGTTGTATGCCCATCTATAAAAAAATGACCGACGCTGACAGAGAAAAATTAGAGCGACATATTACGTGGTTTTTAAACGAAAAACGCTTTGTTGGTTGTGATGGTTTAAAATTGACACCCGCAATGAAGTTAATTGTAGCCGCTGATGCGTGTGTATTAGTACTTAATAAACCGTGGCCGTTATATAAAAATGTAAAAGAAATTTTATTATACCCAAGTGCTTATTACGCCCCGCAATCAACACGCGATAGTGCAGGGCTTGTGAGTTACCATAATGCAGTAAGGCTTGGTGAGTCTTGGCCTGGCGGCACACTAGTACTCAGTTGGCATGACGTGCTTGAAGGTAACCGCTTGCCAAGTGATGGACATAATTTAGTTTTTCATGAATTTGCGCATCAACTCGATCAAGAAACAGGAAAAACAACAGGCACGCCACTTTTAAAAAGCTCAGCAGATTACAAAGAGTGGGGCCGAGTATTTAGCCGCGCGTTTACGCAGTTGAAAAGTCATGTTGCTTATAGCATGCCACACGTTATTCACAGCTATGGTGCAACTAATGAAGCCGAATTTTTTGCTGTTATCACCGAAACCTTCCTCGAAAAACCCGCAGAGCTGCGCCGATACGATCCTGAAATTTATAGTATGCTCGTTAATTACTATCAATTTGACCCTATAGTTTGGCATTAAACTTATATAAACCGCGCTTTATCATATAACACTGGCAAGTTGTGCTTGTTTTTGTTGCAATTGTGTAAAATAGTTTTACAGCAACAAAAACAAGCGAGAAACGCATGAAAAAAATGCTTCATACAGTATTGGCATTGTCGGTGTCATTAGCGATAGGGCAAGTGAATGCCGCCGAAAAAGACGAACAAAAATGGCAAGTAGATTCACCTAAGGGGCAATTTGTTGACGCTGCAATTAGCGTTGAGCAAGGCACATGGATGAATATAGATATTAGCCCTGATGGTAAAACCGTGGTGTTTGACTTACTTGGCGATATTTACACTATGCCAATGAGTGGTGGTACAGCTACAAAGCTCACCTCTGATATTGCATGGCAAATGCAACCACGCTTTAGTCCTAACGGCAAAAGTATTGCGTTTACCTCCGACCAAGGTGGTGGCGATAACATTTGGATAATGGACTTAAATGGCGAAAATCAACACGCTGTTACCGATGAAACCTTTAGATTACTAAATAGCCCTGCATGGAGTCCTGATGGCGACTACTTAGTTGCGCGTAAACACTTTACAGCTAGCCGCTCATTAGGTGCCGGTGAAGTGTGGTTGTATCATAAAGCGGGTGGCAAAGGCGTGCAGCTTACAAAACGCGAGAACGATCAAAAAGATTTAGGTGAGCCAATGTTTTCACCTGATGGTCGTTATGTATACTTCTCACATGATGCAACACCCGGTAAAACCTTTCATTATTCAAAGGATTCTGTAGCGGGCATTTATAAAATTAAGCGCTACGACCGTGAAACGGGTGAAATTGAAACCATAATCGATACGATGGGCGGTGCCATTAGGCCTACACCGTCACCTGATGGTAAAAAACTGGCGTATATAAAGCGTGATGATTTTCAAACTAGTCTTTATTTATATGACTTAACCAGCGGTGAGCACACTAAGCTTTACGATAAGCTTGAGCGAGATATGCAAGAAACCTGGGCTATTCATGGTGTATACCCAACCATTGCATGGACACCCGATAACGAAGAGTTAGTATTTTGGGCTGGTGGCACAATTCACAAGCTAGATGTTGCAGACAAATCTGTTAAAACCATACCTTTTAAAGTGCAAACAAGTAAAAAAATTCAAAAAGCAGTGCGCTTTACACAAAACTTAGATACCGACGAGTTTGATGTAAAAATGCTGCGTAATGTGCAAGTAAGCCCAGATGGCGAAACTGCAATTTTTGAAGCGCTTGGGCATATTTATAAACGTGATTTAGAGTCGGGTAAAATTAAGCGTTTAACAAAGCAAACTGATCATTACGAATTATTTCCACAGTTCTCTCGCGATGGTAAAAAAATAGTTTACACCACATGGGATGATAACAAACAAGGGTCTGTAAGAGTGGTTTCTGCGCGTAGTGGTCGTGGCGATACAATTACTAAAGAGCCCGGGAAATATGTAGAGCCTACGTTTAGCCCAGATGGTAAAACGGTTGTTTATCGTAAAGCCACTGGCGGCAGTATTTTAAACCCTAAGTGGTCACTTAATCCGGGGGTTTATAGCGTAAGCGCTAAAGGCGGTAAAAGTGAGCTTATTTCAAAAAGTGGTTATCAACCACAATTTGGAGATGCAAACGATCGTGTTTTCATTATGAGTCCTTGGCCAAAACCAACGTTAAGTGTAGTAGAGCTTGAAAGTAAAAAAGTTAGCAAACTATACGAGTCAGAGCATGCGACAGAATTTAGAGTATCACCAGATGGCAAATATTTAGCGTTTGCAGAGCGATTTAAAGTATTTGTAACCCCGTTTGTACAAAGTGGTAAAACAATTAATGTTGGGCCTAAAGACAGTCAATTTCCAATAGAGCAGTTATCGGTACGTGCTGGTGAAAACATTAGCTGGAGTGCTAAGAGCAACAAACTTTATTGGACATTAGGGCCTGAGCTTTATCATGCAAGCCTTGAGGGGATGTTTGCCATTAACAAAGCCGAAGATGCCGACTTTAAAGTGAAAAGTGGCGATAATATTGGTTTCAGTAAAAAAATGGCAGAGCCTAAAGGCATGATTGCGCTCACTGGTGCAAAAATTATAACGATGGACGGCGAAAAGGTTATTGAAAATGGTGTAATTATCACTGATGGCAAGCATATTAAAGCAATTGGTACAGCCAGCGAGATAAGCATCCCTAAAGGTGCTGAGGTTATTGATGTAACAGGTAAAACTATTATGCCTGGTATTGTTGATGCTCATGCACATGGCTCGCAAGCAAGTGACGAAATTATACCTGAGCAAAACTGGAAAAACTTTGCAGGTTTAGCGCTGGGTGTAACTACAATTCACGATCCATCAAACGATACCTCTGAAATATTTACCGCAAGCGAAATGCAAAAGGCAGGCATGATTGTTGGCCCGCGTATTTTCTCAACGGGTACTATTTTATATGGCGCAAATATGCCAGGTTATACGTCGCATATTGACTCGTTAGACGATGCTAAATTTCATTTAGAGCGCCTTAAAAAAGTAGGGGCGTTTAGTGTTAAGTCGTATAACCAGCCACGTCGTGAGCAGCGCCAACAAGTTATTGAAGCAGGCCGGATGCTTGAAATGATGGTTGTCCCTGAAGGCGGCTCATTATTACAACATAACTTAAGTATGATTGTAGATGGACACACAGGTATTGAACATTCAATCCCTGTAGAGCACATATACGACGATATAAAGCAGTTATGGTCGCAAAGTGATGTTGGTTATACACCAACACTTGTAGTGGCTTATGGTGGCATTTGGGGTGAAAATTACTGGTACGATAAAACTGATGTGTGGAATCATCCGCGTTTAAGTAAATTTGTGCCAAAAAATCAATTATTACCGCGCTCTATGCGCCGCATTAAAGCGCCCGATCATCACTATAATCACTTTAATAACGCACGCGTTGCTGCTGAGCTGCAAGACCTAGGTGTATTAGTTAACTTAGGTGCTCACGGTCAGCGTGAAGGCTTAGGTGCACACTGGGAGATGTGGATGTTTGCACAAGGCGGAATGACACCGCTTGAGGTAATACGTGCATCGACACTCGATCCGGCTAAGTATTTAGGGCTTGATAAAAACGTAGGCTCGCTTGAAGTGGGCAAACTGGCGGATTTAATGGTTATAGATGGCGATCCGCTTAAAAATATTCGAGATTCGGATAAAGTAGATTACACCATGATCAATGGTCGATTATTCAATGCAGAGACAATGAATGAAGTGGGTAAAAAAGAGCGCGAACCACTTTATTTTGAAAAACTGTAATTTATTTTGATCTTTTGGAAGCGGCTATTAGCCGCTTTTTTAGTCTTACTCAACTTATAAGGCTCTATTTTTTTGATTAAATGGTGCAATTAAGGTTGGAAGACGATAATTAATATAATTTTTAGATATTTTTTAGCAAATAACGCACATAAAAAAACCGCTTAACGCGGTTTCTTTTAAAAATCATAAATGTTGATTAAACAACACCGCGCGGTAAGCGACAATCATGATCTTTACGAGCTAAAATTACAATCCAAAGCTCTTCCGCTGTGTAGCCTTCTTCATTTTCGGTAACAACAGTGAATGGGGCTTTTTTCTGTGCTTTTACAGGCGCAGCCGCTTTGGTTTTAGTTTTTTTAGCAGGCGCTTTGGGTGTCGTTTTACCAGAGCTTAATTCTTCAGTTAGCTCTACTAAATCAGCTAGGCGTAAGTTTTTCCCGCCATCGATGCTGTACCAGCCAGGTTTAGTTGTGATTTCAGGTTTTTTACCATTGGCAGCTTCGTACGCTGATTCAAAGGCAGATAACACTTCTGTTTTGTCTAGTTTGCTCATCAGAGACCCTATACGTTGTGAACACAGATAAAGAAGACGTATTTATACCTATTTTAAAACAGTTTTTCAATTTTTTGCGATTTTCCTTCCATTTTAAACCTATAAACGCCAAAATTTGCACAAAATTCAGTGCAAAGTAAGGTAAGTTATATGCAACGTAGAGAATTTAACCAACTCCTAAATGACATTTTAAAGCCTCATTTAATTAAAGACTTTTGCCCAAATGGTTTACAAGTTGAAGGTAAAAATAAAATTAAAAAAATTGTGACGGGTGTAACCGCGAGTCAAGCATTAATAGATGCTGCTATTGAGCAACAAGCAGATGCTATTTTGGTTCACCATGGTTTTTTTTGGAAGGGGGAATCCCAACCTATAACGGGAATGAAAAAGCGTCGTATAGGCGCGCTACTAGCTAATGATATTAATTTATTTTGCTATCACTTACCACTCGATATTCACCCGGCAATAGGCAATAACGCGCAACTGGCAAAGTTATTAGATATTGAAATAGAGGCTGGGCTTGAGCCAGTTACAAATAGCGTAGCAATGAAAGGACGTTTAAAAACGCCTCTAAATGGTGAAGATTTTGCAAATAAAATAGCAAAAGTACTTAATCGGGCCCCACTCACAAGCTTAGTACGCTCAGCTAAAATTGAAACTATTGCACTGTGCACCGGTGGAGGGCAAGGGTATATTGATTTAGCTGCAGAGCAAGGTATTGACGCGTATTTAACCGGTGAGGCATCAGAGCAAACAATTCATAGCTCTCGTGAGCAAAATATTGATTTTTTTGCAGCAGGGCATCATGCAACAGAGCGCTATGGTGTAAAAGCTTTGGGTGAGTTATTAGCGCAAGAGCATGGTTTTGAGGTGATATTTATAGATATAGATAACCCAGTTTAACTAGGCTATCTATTAGCTAACCTGAACTTTGGTTGAAATAGATTTTATTGTCCAGAGTTCAGGTTAGGACTATATAAGTTACAGCGCCTCTGGATCTATCCAGCGGCGCAAACTTATCCATGTATTTCCTACTACTTCGTGACTATATTGCGTAACCACAAGTAAGGCTTGAGCATTTGGAATAAACTGCTTGCTCCACGGCAGCGCTGCAAAATTATGGTAATCAGTGGCTGCGGTTATGACTTTAATGCCTTGAGCACTAAATAAGTCTTTGGCACGGGGCATGTGCAGTACAGATGTTACTAGTGCAACTTTAAAGTCGACTAATTTTGATGCGAGTAACTTAGCTTCTTCACCGGTATCCATTGCTTTTGGGTTTTGGAATATACGGCTTTTATTAATTCCTAAACTCACCGCTGTTTGATACATAAGCCCGCTATTAGTGGTATTTTGATAGCCCCCGCCTGAAACTATAAGCTCTGCATTAGGGTAGTACTTGGCAAGTTTTACACCTTCGACTAAGCGCGTTAGCGCACAATTACCTAATTGATTATTTGAACTTAAAGCCGAATTTGGGTTTATGTCGCAACCTAGCACGACTATTTTGTCTATTTTAGAGTGCTTTAGGGTATTAAATGCAAGCGACGCAGGTTCATTATTTTGGATAATTAAATTGGCGATAAAGGGTGTACTCAATGCAAGTAATACAATTAAGCTTAAAGTAGATAAGAAGAGAGCTGATTTGCGGCCTTTAAATGCGAGTAGGAGCATTAGACACGCAAATAAACCAAATAGAGGTAGTGGCATAAGTAAACCACCAATCATTTTTTTAATAACAAACATAATAAGCAACATAAAAACAAGAGTATTGCTTTATGTTACTCATTAGATTGCGATTTATCGACCGTTATTTAGCTTACAGGTATTTAAAAAATGGCGATAAACAGGGTTATCTTTCATATCTTTTTTCATTGCTAAGTACATCGGTCGAGTAAGCCCAAGCGCACCTAGCGGGATGGACTTTATTAAACCTTGGCTTTCATAAGGGGTAACTAGCCAATCAGGTAATGCAGCAACACCCATACCAGCACTCACTAATTGAAAAATAAGGAGTCCTTGATCAACTGTTTTTAAGGTGCCATCGAAACGTGCATTTTGAATAAAGTATTTAAAAATATCTTGGCGTTCGCGCGGGATAGGGTATGAAATAATGGTTTCGTTTTTCAAATCAAGTGCTGTTACATATGCTTTTTTAGCAAGTTCATGATCAGGCGCCACAATAAGCTTCAGTTTAAAATCAAACAAGTGCGCGTATTCTAATGTGTCGGGTTCACGTATATCAGACGTCAAAACTAAGTCGAGCTCATCGCTTAGTAAGTCAGGAATAGCGTCGTAACTAAAGCCACGTTCATAATCAATTTTTATATCAGGCCAAAAGTTATTAAATTCTTTAATAGTAGGTAATAACCAATGAAAACATGCATGGCATTCCACACTTAAACGCAGTTGAGAAATAGGCTGGTTTAAGCTTTCTTTTAAACGGCATTTAGTCGCTTCCATTTTTGGTAATATTTCGTGAGCTAACTCAAGTAATAACATTCCTTGGGGCGTAAAGCGGACTGGCTGAGTTTTACGTTCGAATAATTGGCAATCTAATTTATTCTCTAAATCTTTGATTTGATGAGATAAAGCAGACTGTGTTAAAAATAATTCTCGTGCTGTATTAACCAAAGATCCTGTTTCTTTTAGGGTTGCTATGGTTTTTAAATGTTTAATACCAATCATCTTTAAAAATTCTCATGGAAAAAGTGAGTTTAGCTCAGATTAATTACATACTACGCCTATATAAAAAACGTTTCAACGTCTAGATGGCTAAAGTTTTGCTGTTTATTGTCATAAATTTATTAAAAATTTAAATTTCTAATGATAGAAGTCATTTAATACTGACTTTACAAGTTTTATATGAGTTTGCTTCATGTTGAATCAAAGGAAGGAAAAATAATATATATTTTAACTGGACGTAATTTTTAGCGTCGAAAATAACTGCTCGAGATAGATTTATTATCCATAGTTCAGGTTATCTAAGGATGATTTAATCGTGGTGTGAATTGTGTAGTGAGCTCGATAACTACTTCTGCGTTACTTTAGAGGCTTACATCCATGTAAGAATAAGTAAAACCGATTAACAAAGAGTAAAATCGGCTATATTATAGGGGGTTATTTATTAATAATATGGCTTCGTTTGCGCTGACAGGTTTTGATTTCAAAAATCCTTGCCCAAAATCGCATTGCGTCGATTGTAATATAGTTAGTTGTTCTACAGTCTCTATCCCTTCAGCTACGACAGCAAATTTTAATGATTGCGCCAGAGATAAAATAGCCTCAACCAACGGGTTAGTTGAATCTTGAAGGTGGTCAATAAAACTCTTATCAATTTTTAAAACATGAATCGGAAGTTGATGTAAATAGCCTAATGCAGAGTATCCAGTGCCAAAATCATCTAAACAGAGCTTAACTTTTAGAGGGGATAGGCCTTCTATAATTTGCGTTGCTAGATCTAAATTCTCTATTAAACCTGATTCTGTAATTTCTAGGCATAAAGAACCCAAAGGCAATTGATATTTGTTGTAAATAGCATGAATTTGCGCAACAAAATCAAGACTAGCAAAATGCCGAGATGATACATTAACTGTAATTTTTAAGAATCGATGACCTTGCTGGTGCCAGTCTGAAATTTGTTGGGCAGCTAAATCGAGCAAGTGCAAATCAAGGTTTATAATCTGCCCAGTGGTTTCAGCAATAGGAATAAAGTCATTCGGTGAAACAAAGCCTTTTTTAGGGTGATGCCAACGAACTAAGGCTTCAAAACCAATGACTTCACTTTCAGCGATGGTAAAAATTGGTTGAAAATAGAGTTCAAATTCGTTGTGCTCAATACCGTGTTGCAAATCGTTTTCGATATCAGCATGAGTCTTAAGCTTTTTACGCATGGTATTATTAAAAAACTTAACTTGCCCACGACCTGTCGATTTAGCCTCGTACATAGCGGCGTCAGCTTGTTGAAGTAATATATAAGCTTTATCATTTATATTATCACTATATGCAATACCGATACTGGTTGAAGCTTGTAATAAATGACCATCAACATCGATTGGTTTTGAAAGTACAGTTTGAATCCGTTTAAGCGCTTCGTTGACTTGGTTTCGATGCGTAATATTTTCCATGAAAATAGCAAACTCATCGCCACCTAAACGGGCAAAGGTATCGGTATTACGAACGGTGGCTTTAATTAAGTCACATATTCGAATTAAGAAGTGGTCACCAACTTCATGGCCTAGAGAATCATTAATACTCTTAAATCGGTCAAAATCTAAATATAACAACGCATGGCTGGTGCCTTTTTTGGCACGTGTTAGTCTTAATATAGCGTGCTTCGCACGTTCTATTAATAGTGAACGATTAGCTAGTCCAGTCAATTCATCGTGTAAAGCACGGTGTTCAAGCTCCTGGCGAGCAAGTTGCCTATCTATTGCCATGCTAATTTGACGGCTCACATACGTTAATAATGAGCTGTCATGCTCACTGTAATGTAAAGACTTATCATAACTTTGAACAACAATAACACCACTGATACGTTCATTTGCTTTAAATGGTACGCCCAACCAAGACTCGGATTGTCGGCCTATCATTTTGAAGTGGCCATCTGCTATTTGTTGTTTGTAATCTTTTTTTGTAAAAAGTAATGGCTGATCTTTTTGTAGTAAATAATATGAGGCAGTGTCTTTAAGTTGCTCTTTTGAAAATTTTTGATGGGTGCTTGTTTGAATACCCTCTTCAACAATGTAGACAATGTCGAGTATATCTACTTGTTTATCGTAAAGTGCAATAAAAAAATTATCTGCACGTAACAAGCTATTAATTATAGCGTGAAGAGATTCAAAAAAAGTATCTAGGTCACTGGCTTTATAAGTTAAGTTAGCTATTTGCAAAAGACTATTTTCAAGTTTTTGCGCATTATTTAATTGCTCAACAGTTTGTTGTAAATTATTGACAGTATTAACTTGGTTTATTTTGGCACTAAGTAAATGTGCGACAGTGGTGAGTATTTCAAGGTGGGCATTAGTAAAATAGTTCTTAATGGGATGTTCACAATCAATTACCCCTAAAATTTGCTCTTTATATATAAGAGGAACACATAATTCTGACTGAGCAGGGCGTTCATCTGCTATATAGCGGCTATCAGTACTTACATCACCAAGCATCACTGCTTCACCGGTGCGTGCAACAAAGCCCGAAATCCCCTCACTAAACTGTATTACCTTTCGTTGCGCTCTATATTTGTAGCGTTGATGGGGGATCCCCATAGATGCAACTTGGTTTAATATAGAAGCTGAGTCATCGGCAAGGTAGATAACACAATCAACAAAGCCAAGTCTATTAACGACTTGAGTTGTTACGTATTCTAGTAACTCTTCTAGAGTATCAAGCTGTAATAAACTAGATGAAAACTGATTAATGATACTAAGCTGTTCAGTTTTTATTTCCAGAGCTTCATTGGTATCGACTTTGTTCGACATAGGCAGCTAATTTTATTCTTTATATTTATAAACACAGCGACTAAGTTAACGTAAACTTTATCTTTCTACAAAATAAAACGATGAATGCTTTTTATGAGCTGTAAAGTTTTATTTAATAGTGGAGCTGAGTCCATTATTTTTAATAAGGTCTTTACTCGAAAACCTCCTATGCCTATGATCGGATAAATTCAGCCGTGGAATAAAAAAATGATTAGTAAAACTAAAGATGCAATCACAACACTCACTATAACTCGACCAGATGACTGGCATGTTCACTTACGTGATGGCGATCAGCTAAAAGATACCGTTCGCGATATTAGTCGTTATATGGGTCGTGCGATTATTATGCCTAACTTGGTTCCTCCGGCAACATGTACTGATACAGCACTTGAATACCGTGCACGTATTATGGCGGCAGGTCCTCAAGGTGATTTTAAGCCATTAATGGTTTTGTATCTTACTGATAAAACAACACCTGAAGAAATTAAAAAAGCTAAAGAAACAGGTAAAATAGTTGCGGCTAAACTTTACCCAGCAGGCGCTACAACAAATTCTGACTCCGGTGTGACTTCCGTTAAAAATATTTACTCAGTACTAAAAGCAATGCAAGAAGTGGGGATGCTTTTATTGGTTCACGGTGAAGTTACTGATTCGTCGATAGATATTTTTGATCGAGAAAAGGTATTTTTAGATACAATTTTAGGTGATGTTGTTAGCGATTTCCCTGAACTTAAAATTGTACTAGAGCATATTACGACGAAAGATGCAGTAGAGTTCGTAGTAAATGCACCGGATAATGTAGCGGCTACTATTACAGCTCATCATTTACTTTATAATCGTAATCATATGTTAGCAGGGGGGATACGTCCCCATTATTACTGTTTACCAATATTAAAACGTAATACACACCAACAAGCATTAATGGCTGCAGCAATAAGTGGCAATAAAAAATTCTTTTTAGGAACTGATTCGGCTCCGCATTATAAAGACAAAAAAGAAGCTGCTTGCGGTTGTGCTGGGGCATACACTGCTCACGCTGCGATTGAATTATACGCCGAGGCATTTGAAGAAGCTGGTGCACTGGATAAATTAGAAGGTTTTGCTAGTCACTTTGGTCCTGATTTTTATGGTGTTATGCGTAATCAAGATACAATAACACTACAAAGAAATCCTTGGAGAGTTCCCGCTAGCTACTCGCTAGGTGATTCGCATGTTGTTCCCATTAAAGCCGAAGACATGATTGAATGGGAAGTGAGTTAATCATTCAGTAAATCAGCTTAAACTTTATAAATTATTATGTGATTTTTACTTGCGCTGATCATTGTACAATTTTTGTTTTGATCAAATATTTCGCATTTAAAATACGCGACTGATTCTAAAAAGAGTAACCGAATAGTATTTTTTTGTATTAAAATTAGCCGTTTAGACATTATTTAATAAAAAAATATATTTTTAATAAATAATGTCTAATTAATAGAGCGAAATAAAAAATAATGTGTTAATCTTAACTTGCTTTGAGTTTTTGCGTATTGAATTTACGGATATTGTGCTGCGTTTAAGGTTACCGGTTAGGTTATTACTTCTTCCTGTACTATACCTCCATTTTGTGGGCATTGACTCGGGGAGGATATTGCCATAATAATATGGCTGAATTTTAATTATTGACTTACAGGAAAATTTAGTATGTCGGTTACTGGTAAAGTAAAGTTTTTCAACGAAGCTAAAGGCTTTGGTTTCATTGAACAAGAAAATGGTCCTGACGTGTTTGTACATTTCAGCGCAATCACTGGTTCTGGTTTTCGCACTCTTAGCGAAGGTCAAGCAGTGACATTCAGCATCAAGCAAGGTCAAAAAGGCCCTGAAGCTGAGAACGTAGAAGCAGCATAATTTATTATGTGAACCTTCGTTCAACGTGGTGAAACAGTTATCTGTTTCACCATAATTCCTTTGTTAATACTATTAAATCTTCCTCACTATCTCCTATAAAGCTATCAATTATTACACTGCATACTTAAATTAATTAATTTTAAAGCGCTGACATTTGCTAAATGCATCTTTATTGTTCAATTAGCAATATTCTTTGAGCATTTGGTTGATCAAGTCGTCAAGCGAAATACCACGTGTATTAAATACCACGTGTATTAAATGACAGGATTATCTTTTTGCTATTAAAGTTTATTATTTTTCTGAGTTAAATTTTATTCTTAGAGATTTTTTTGCGACACGATTTTTTATCTAATGCTCTCGTTAGCGGCTAAAGCCTTACATTCCTTATAGTCATATCGATCTACATAAGCACTTTATCAATTCAACGAATAAAATAACCATTTAACCTATTTGAAGTTTATTCTTTTTGTCGACACGATTTTCTTATATCAGAATAGATCACTTAATTAAGCGAATTGCTATTATGCAATTTTCTTGGCGTTAAATTGACCCCATTTCTAAGCAGACTTTTATCATAAATCGAACAAGTAAAGCTTCATTTGCTACTTTCAGCCCTTATCTAAGCATACAACAAAGAGTCAATTACCTCTAGCAAGACCCTTTGAATAAAATGTATTTGGCATTTATGCATTGTTATCGCCTTTATTAGCATAACGGCACTACAGTAAGCATTGCTGTGTGTGATTGAGCTACGGTATTAAAATTAAAAAATTAAACTTCAACTGCTTTTAGTTATTATAAGACTACCTTTAAAGCATAGTAGCGAGCTATGTAACGAGGTGAAATGATATAGTTTTCACAGAGCCTACCATAAAAATTGTAATTGAATTAAATAGATCATATTCAAGATAGGTGACTAACGTTGATTGTAGTAACAACTTCAAGCTGCTCAGATTGGAGTATGGTATTTCATTGAAAGCTTGTTCCTAAAATTAGCCATCTCTAATACATGCCCAGCAAAAGATAAATTCAAATATTTGGACAACTTCTGAGAGTAATAAATTAATAACTAATTGCACACTGTGCATCATTTGGTTCGTAACCAACCACTTTACTCTCCATTAATATTGGGTAATGGAAATATCAATATACGATATTCGAAGTGAATATTAATTCAATATAAAGGCATTTTGTGATGTTTTCTTGTGCGATAAACGGTTTGTTTTTTCAGATGAAGCGTTTAAAACCAGTTAAAAAGGCATGAAGTTGGCCAAAAAAAACTTATATAAGAAATAAGTATATTTTTTTTGTTTTTTTTCAGGGCGAATTCATTTTCAATTGAATGTTGCATTTTTGTTGTTTTTATAAGGGCGACACCCAATAAACATACCCCTTAAAAGGCTTTGATAGAAATATTAAGAATAAGACTGGTTACAATATTGTTAACATTTGGTATGCAGTCCTTTAGTGTAAGCTTTGAACTGGCTATTTATTTACTGAGATAAGCAAACATCAAGTTGACAGCGCTTATTGCATTTAGCATTATTGGAAGGTTGATATCTATTAAAAGATATCAGGGTTGTCTTCCTTATGGGTTGATAATTAAATTATAAAAGTAACATTACTTAATTGGTTGGGAACTATGTCTGTTAAAATCAGAAAGAGTCTTGTAGCAACTGCGTTGGTTGGCGCATTTGCATTTGCAAGCAGCAATGTGATTGCAGATCCTTTGAATGACGTGCAAAAAGCAGGTCAACAAATTCAAAAGGCTGCTGTTAAGTCTCAAACTAAAATTGACAATGTATATGGTCAAACTCAAGAGCTAATCGCTGAGTACCGTAGCATCGTTGATGAGACTGAACTTATGAAAGTGTATAACGATCATGTATCACGCTTGGTTGATAGCCAAAATGCGTCTATTGAATCGTTTGATCGTCAAATCGCTACTATTGATAACACTAAACAAAACGTTGTGCCTTTGATGTATCGCATGATCGATACGCTTGAGCAATTCATCAAAGCGGACGTTCCATTTAATCTTGAAACGCGTTTAGGACGTGTTGAAAGACTACGTGAAATCATGGTTTCTGCGTCTGTAACGACGTCTGAAAAATTCCGTCAAGTACTTGAAGCTTACACTATTGAAACAGCATACAGTTCACTTGTATCTGCTTCACAAGGTACATTAGAAGTTGATGGTAAGAGCATTAACGTTGATATCGGTCAATTAGGTCGTATAACTTACGTTGCTCAATCTTTTGACTTGAAACATGCTTGGGTGTGGGATAACAACACTAAACAGTGGAAAGAATTAGGTGAAGAATACCTAAAACCTGTTAAAGAAGTTATTCGTATGGCGCGTAAGCAAGCGACATTAGAACTTGTTAAACTACCTATCTTTGGCGCGGAGTAATCAATAATGAAGAAACTATTTAAAGGTTTTGCTGTTGCAGCAGTACTAACTGTTTCTGCAGGTACCGCGCTTAATGCACATGCAAATACTGGAGCTCTAGATAAAATCCTTGAGCAAGTAAAGCAAGAGCGTATCTCTGAAGGTAAAATTAATAAGCAACGTGAGCAAGAGTTCTTATCTGAACGTGCTGACAAGCAATCATTACTTAACAAAGCTAAAAGCCAACTTGCTTCTGAAAAAGCACGTGGCGTTAGTTTAGCTAAGCAATATGCACAAAATGAAAATACTTTAGCAGAGAAAGAGCAAGCTCTTCAAAGCGCACAAGGTACTTTAGGTGAAATGTTTGGTGTTGTACGTCGTGCAGCTCAAGACGCTATCGGTTCGATCGAAGCATCACTTGTTAGTGCTGAAAAGCCAGGTCGTGCTGAAATATTACGTTCATTAGCTGCTGCTAAAGAACTTCCAACTGTTCGTGAATTAGAAGAACTTTGGATTTCACTACAAACAGAAATGACTGAATCAGCTAAAGTTTCAACATTCGAAACTGAAGTTGCTGGCCTTGATGGTAACCCGTCAATGAAGAAAGTAACGCGTATCGGTAACTTTAACTTAGTTACAGACGATGGTTACTTAATTTATTCACCAGAGACTAAGTCTATCCAGCCTCTAGGTAAGCAACCAGATGGTTACATTTTAGACGGTATCACAGCGCTTGAAAATACAACTCCAGATAACTACGCTGGTGTTTATATTGACCCGACTCGTGGTGCTATCTTACGTATTAATACTCAAAAAGCGACCCTTATGGAATACTTCCATCAAGGTGGCGTAGTTGGTTATATCATCACAGCCTTACTAGGCCTAGGTATGCTAATTACTCTAATTCGCTTTGTTGACCTTACGCTTACTACTAGTAAGATTAAGAGCCAACTTAAAAATGTTGCTACACCGAATACAAATAACCCACTGGGTCGTATTCTTAAAGTGTACCATGACAACAAGAACCAAGATGTTGAAAACCTTGAGCTTAAACTTGATGAAGCGATTCTACGTGAAACGCCACGCATCGAAGCTGGTATCAATATAATCAAGATTCTTGCTGCAATCGCACCATTACTAGGTCTACTAGGTACTGTAATCGGTATGATCTTAACGTTCCAAACAATCACATTGTTCGGTACGGGTGATCCGAAGATCATGGCAGGTAACATCTCTCTAGCACTTGTAACTACAGCGCTAGGTCTAATTGCTGCATTACCACTAATTCTACTTCATGCTCTAGTAGCTGGTCGTAGTAAGTCGGTATTACACATCCTTGATGAGCAAAGCGCGGGTATCGTTGCTACTCACGCGGAGAAGGAGAAAGCCTAATGCTAGTCCTGATGGAGATATGGGAATCTATCAGGGATTTTGTTGGCACAGGCGGCCAGGTTTTATACGTGGTCGCGATAGCACTCTTTCTGATGTGGGTTTTAATGATTGAGCGCTATTGGTTCTTACTTGCAGAGTTTCCTCGCACAGCGAAAGAAATTGTAGCAAAGTGGGATGCCCGCCAAGACACTACGTCTTGGTACGCACACAGAATCCGTGAAGCATGGATTTCTGAAGCGTCTGAAAAATTAGATCAGCGTATGTTGTTGATTAAGACATTAGTAGCTGTTTGTCCTTTAATAGGCTTACTTGGTACTGTTACTGGTATGATCTCGGTTTTCGAAACCATGGCCAACCAGGGTACAGGTAACGCACGATTAATGGCATCAGGTATTTCAATGGCAACAATCCCGACAATGGCTGGAATGGTTGCGGCACTATCTGGAGTATTTTTTAGCTCACGTCTTGAGACAAAAGCTAAAATGGTGAAAGCCAAACTTATTGATAGTATGCCTCATCACTAGAGAGAGAATTAAATATGGCACGTAAACAACGTTTTCGTGAAGAAGAAGAAGCAGCGGTTGATATGACGCCAATGCTTGACATCGTATTTATCATGCTTATTTTCTTTATCGTAACTACATCGTTCGTTAAAGAGGCTGGTATCGAGGTCAATAAACCAAAAGCTGCCCAAGCTACTAAGCAAAAAAATGCTAACATTTTTATTGCTATCCGTAGTAACGGCGAAATCTGGATTGATAAACAGCAGGTTGATGTTGAACGTATTTCAGCAAAAATCGAAAGTTTATTAGCAGAACAACCTACTGAAGTTGTGATTTTGCAAGCTGATAAAGAAGCAAAACATGGCGTAGTGGTTAAAGTTATGGACCAGATTAAAGCGACGGGTGATAACCTGAGAATTTCAATAGCTGGAGATCAGTAATGATTCGTTTTCTGTTTTCACTGATTGCAGGTGGGGCAGTTACTTTCGGCTTGTTCTACTTCATGGCTTTCCTCATCTCTGGTGGGGCTGACCGTAATACGGAACAAAAAGAGCAGATCATAGTCGAAATAATGACGAATCCGCCTGAATCTAAGGTGCAGGAGAGGAAGCGTGTACCGCCTCCGCCTCCTCCGCCACCAAAGCAGCCGCCTAAACCGCAGCCGCCACAGCCGGAAAATAACAGTCCAACACCTGGTGCTATGTCATTTAATATGGGAAGCATTGATGTTGGTAGTTCGGCAGGTGGACTAAGTGGTCCTGGTGCATTTGGACGTGATGGTGATGCGACACCTATCGTTCGTATAGAACCAAAATATCCAACGCAAGCAGCACGTGATGGTAAAGAAGGTTGGGTTCAACTTTCGTTCACAATTGATGAGTTAGGTGGAGTGACTGACGTTGAAGTAATTGACGCCGATCCAAAACGTATCTTTGACCGTGAAGCTAAGCGCGCATTGCGTAAGTGGAAGTACCGTCCTAAGATCATTGACGGAAAACCTCAAATACAACCGGGTTTACAAGTTCAATTAGACTTTAAACTTAACCAAGGCAATTAAGGAGGCGAGTAATGAGAAATTTTTCTAAAGTAACTGCTCTTGCGATTCTTATGTCTGTGTCAGGTGCTACATTAACAGCATCTGTTTTAGCGGCGCCAGACTACGCAAAGATTGAAGAGCGTAAGAAAGCAAAAACTAAAATCATGGGCGAGCGTACTGGTAAAAAGGTAATTAAAGCGTTTGATTTGTACGGTGAAGAAAAAGTTGAAGAAGCAATTGTTCTGCTAAAAGATATTGATCCATCTAATGACTTTGATAAGGCGACTGTAAATCGTTACTTAGGTAGCATGTACGCGCAGGTAGAAAAGTATGATGAAGCGATTAAATATACTAAGCAGGCGGTTGCGCCAGATGTTTTAAACTTTGCTGATCAGGAACAATCCCTTAAGTTATTAGGCGATTTACTTATTGGTACTCAAAAGTATCAAGAAGCTAAAAAAGCATATTTAGCATGGATTGATTTTACGGGCGATGAAGATCCGAAAGTTTACACACGTATTGCGCAAGCTAACTACGAGTTAAAACAATTTCGTGATGTTTTCGGTCCAGCAGACAAAGCAATTTCGCTTCAAAAGGAGCCGAACAAAGCTCCTTACCAATTAAAGTTAGGCTCTTATTTCGAGCTTAAAGACTATAATAATATGGTCAAAGTTGGTGAAGAAATTGTTCGTGTTTGGCCTGATGATAAAAAAGCTTGGGTTAGTTTAGGTAAATATTACCTACAAACTGAAAACTACAAAAAAGGTCTTTCGACCATGGAAGTAGCATTCAACCAAGGTTTTTTTGAAGCTGAAGTCGATTACAAAGTATTGTCTAACTTCTATTCTTTAAATGAAATTCCTTTTAAAGCGGCTGTTACGCTTGAGAAGGCTATTAAAGAAAAGAATGTTAAACGTACTAAGCAAAACGTTAGCGCGATTGCTAGTAATTACCATCGTTCTAAAGATCTCGTTAAAGCTGCTAAGTATTATGAAGAAGCTGCTAAATTTGATGAAGACGCTGAGCTTTACCGCAAAGCAGGTTCATTACTTTTACAGTCTGAAAAATTTAGTGCTGCTGTTGTTCGTTTGAACAAAGCATTAGAGCTAGGCTCTGATAAAAAGGGCACTATTTACTCAGATTTAGCTGAAGCATATTATTACCAAGGCAAGTACAAGCAAGCTCATGCTGCTATTACTAAAGCCATGGATGACCCACGCACTCGCAAGTTTGCAAAGGGTTGGGCTACATACATTAAAGATAAAGCCGCTCGCAACGGTGTTAAAATTTAATTTTTATTAGCTAAAGCAACTTTTAAAAAGCCCCTCTGGGGCTTTTTTTATTGGAATTACTATGTATAAAAAGCTCTCTTTTTCATTACTACTGTGTCTATTTTTAGTCGCATGTTCAAAGCAGCCTCAACCTTACGAGTCATTTGAAGATGCACAAGTCGGTTTAAAAACTTTAAACATGGCGCTTGTACTATCAGGCGCTAATAAAACAGATAAAATTACTAAAGAGCAATTGGTCTTTTCTGATGCATATTTAGCTAAACGCCATACTATTTATCAGAACTTAATGGGCATGGAGCTTAATCTCAATCAAATAGCGCAAGTAAATTACTTGGTTATTGCAGAGCGTTTTCCTGAGCGCTATTTTAATTGGCCGGCTCAAGTAGATGTATTAAAGAACATGCTTGCTTTTGAAGGCACAAAAAACACACCGGATAATGTTATTACCTGGCTTAAGTTAACCCAAGAAACGTTAGACAGTGCTAAACAAAGCAATTTAAAACTGAATAAAGTTGAACTTGCATTGTTACAAAGTTATGTATTGAGTGCGATAGGCACTAACGACGTTCAACCAGCGCTTAAGAGCCATATAAGAGCTTTTAGCGATTATTTAGCTAGTTACAGGCCCAGGGGGAGTGTTGGTCTAAGAGGCCTGCCAAATGGAACCCAGTGGTATCAGAGCAAACTTAATTACTTTAGTGGCGAAGTACATTCACCATTAGAATGGGTTACTCTTTTAAATGAAAAAATAAAAGTATTAGATCGTGTTGCATTCGACAGTAAACAGCCAACTTCTCACCAGAAATCGTTTTTAGTTAAGTATTTATCTGATGAAAAATTAATAGAAGGCTTGGATTGGCAGGCTAACTATCAAGACTTACCTGCAATGGCGAGCAATATGGACATGTCTGATAAAGATAAAACATTGATGCTTGCGATGATGGAATCAGATATAGGTATTCACTATCATGCGTGGACTTTGCCTCAAGCAAAGGTGAACCTTGTAAAGCGCCTAAAAATGAGTCCAGAAGAGGCTCAGTATTTAGTTGAAGATATAATTCTCTACCCTGGGCAATCATTTAGTTTTATAAAGCAAATGATGTAATGATGTGAAAGTGCGCTTATGGTGCGCACTTTATACATCGTTGAGTTGCAGGGTCTTGCTCAAGTAACTTTGCTGATATTTTTTCTTCGCAGTCACAACAGTAACCATATTGGCCAATCTCTATTTGGCTAACGGCAGCTTCTAATTTAGTCATGCGACTAATTAAAATAGCATACTCCGGACCTAACTTTTCTGCCGCACAGTCTAACCATTCATTGTTGGCTTTATTATCTAAAATTTGTATTAAATGGTGATGTGCAGGGTAGGCTGATTTAGAAAGCATAGTTAATATATTTAATTTAACTTGCGCTATTTCATCGTTCAGTCTTTGTTGATGATGCATTATCAGTACAACCTTATTAAATTGGCTTTACGTTATACTGATATTATCTATAGGCTTTAAGTTAGCTGTTATGATTTGAATCAAGTTGCGGTGCTTTGGCGTATTTATTTAATACGCTTGCCACATCTTCTTTACTTTTTAAACGTCTGATTTCATCAAATAAATCGATAGCTTGTGGGTATTGGCGTTTTAGGTAACCAAGCCATTGTTTAGTACGTGACGCAAAATACTTTTCATCTTTTGCAGGGTCTTGATGGATAGCAGAGTGGATTAAGTGATAAATAATATGCTCCCACTCAAGTCCATCGTATTGTTCATTATTTACATGAGCTTTAATTTTTTTTGCTAAATCAGGGTGCGAAAGGGCGCCACGACCAAGCATTAAATCAGTACATCCACTTCGTTTTTGGCAAAGCATTGCGTCTTCTACTTGCCAAATTTCACCATTGGCAACAACGGCAATATTTTTATCTTTTGTTATTGGTGGAATTTTTTCCCAATAAGCAGGCGGATTATAGCCATCACGTTTGGTGCGAGCATGTATTGCAATGCTATTTGCTCCAGCACTGACAACCGCATCTACAATTTCTTGGCTGTTACTATCATCATCAAATCCTAAGCGGATTTTTGCACTAACTTCATGCTGATCATCTACAGCGTCTCGGACTGCTTTAATAATCGTATACATGTGGTCAGGATCTTTAAGCAGCACAGCCCCGCCTCGACTACGGTTAACCGTTTTTGCTGGACAGCCAAAATTAAGATCAACACCGTGAGAACCTAATGCTATAGCTCTAATCGCATTTTCTGCTAAAGGGTTCGCTTCTTGTCCGAGTAGTTGGATACGCACAGGCGTTCCTGCTCGCGTAAAACCATTATTATGTAATTCAGGGCAATAGCGGTGAAAAACTTTATCGGGTAAACATGTTTCAACCACTCTTACAAACTCGGTAACGCATAAATCGAACCCACCGATGTCGGTGAGTAATTGACGCATTTTAAAATCGACAACACCTTCCATAGGCGCTAAAACAAGTTTCATAAGGTGATTATTTCTGAGAAAAACAGGACGCATAGTTTACCTGTAAATCTTACATTGATAAATCTGTAATTACCGACCATATTTAATGAAGTAAGTGCAAAAGCAAATATTATGAAAATAATTGAAAGTTTTTATTTTTGTGCGGGTCTACTTAAGCATACAAGCAATTTAAAAATACATTTATATTGCTGAGATTTACAATCCTTGATTAAAGAGAGTCATAAAATGAATACAGTTAGAAAAAATACAATCGCGTTAACTTTAGGTGCAGTAGTTGTTGGCTCTGCAAGTTTTGTATCTGCTGATGTACAAGCTAACCCATTTGAGTTTCAACAGTTAGTGACAGGTTATCAACTAGATGCTGCTGAAGGTAAATGTGGTGAAGGTAAATGTGGCGGCGATGCCAAAGGTAAAAAAGAAGGCAAGTGCGGCGAAGGTAAATGTGGCGGCGATGCAAAAGGTAAAAAAGAAGGCAAGTGCGGCGAAGGTAAATGTGGCGGCGACGCAAAAGGTAAAAAAGAAGGTAAGTGCGGCGAAGGTAAATGTGGTGGCCGTTAATATCTTATTTTAAATAAGGTATGCTAAAAGGGCCTTAAGGCCCTTTTTTGTTAAGTTAGAGGTAGTTATGACACAAACTAAAAGTATAGATTTCGGAATGGTTGGTCTTGGCCTCCGACGAGAAATGCTTAATGAACTGCTTGAACACGTACCTAATCAAGTAGATTTTTTAGAAGTTGCACCAGAGAATTGGCTAAAATTAGGTGGGCGCTTTAAGAAACAGTTTAAAACATTAACAGATGCAAATAATTTTGTGTGCCATGGATTGTCACTTTCTATCGGCTCGCCCGAGCCACTGGATGTTGAATTTGTTAAATCTTTAAAAGTTTTTTTTAAAGAGCACAATATAAAATTTTTTAGTGAGCACTTAAGTTACTGCTCTGGCGCGGGCCATATGTATGACTTAATGCCAATTCCGTTTACTCAAGATGCGATAGCACACGTTGTACCACGTATTAAGCAAGTTCAAGATATACTTGAGCAACAAATTGCGATAGAAAATGTTTCTTATTATGGTGCTCCTGGGCAGCAATTATCAGAGCTTGAATTTACGAATACTATTTTAGAGCAAGCTGACTGTAAGCTTTTACTCGATGTGAATAACATTTACGTTAATTCGATAAATCATGGCTATAACGCGCAAGCATTTTTAACAGGGTTACCTTCTGAGCGTATTGCTTATGGACACGTTGCAGGGCACTACAATGAGGCTGATGACTTAATAGTTGATACACATGGCGCAGATGTCATTGATCCTGTGTGGAAGCTACTTGATAAGGCGTACGAAGTACATGGTGTGTTTCCAACTTTGCTTGAGCGTGACTTTAATATCCCTACTATGAATGTGCTAACCAAAGAGTTGGATATAATTCATGGGCTGCAAGCTAAATACCTTAATTCAAGTGTTTCAAAACAACGAGCTTAATATAAGCCTTTATAAACATTAAAAGAGTGCCTAGTGATGAGCTTTATTGAAATACAAAACGAATTTATGGCGCATATTCGCGAGCCTAAAAAAAATAAACGGCCCAGCGGTATTGAAGATAGACGTATGGCCATTTATCGCGATCTATTTTTTAATAATATTGAAGGTTTTGTATCATCAGGTTTTCCGGTGTTAAAAACCTTATACACAGACAAACAATGGCATTCCCTCGTACGTCAGTTCTTTAGCGAATATGATTGTCATTCGCCGTACTTTTTAGATATAGCAGGGGAGTTTATTAATTACTTATCAAGTGATTATAAAATGAAAAAACACGACCCCGTGTTTATGCTAGAGCTTGCTCATTACGAATGGGTAGAGCTAGATGTATCGATTGCACATGAAGATGAGCAAGCGCAAAAATTACAAACAACAGCACTCACTAGTTCTGCTTTGTATTTATCTAACGCTGCAAGAAATTTAAGTTATCAATTTCCGGTTCAAAATATCAGCACAGAGTTTATACCTAAAGAGCCATCAACTCAGCCTAATTACTTTGTTGTATATAGAGACGAAAATGATGATGTGCAGTTTTTAGCAACAAATGCGATGACAGCTTTGCTATTGTCAATCATAGAGGTAAGTGAAGGTGCGACATTTGACAACGTTTGCCAACAGGTATTAGCTCACGCTCCACAATTTAATGCAGAGCAAATTGCTCAAGGTGCGTTGGTTACCCTTAATGCAATGGTTGAACGCGGTGTCATTGTGACAAAAAATCAAGATTAAGGTCTTTATTGATAATTTTACATCGTCTATTATGACAGCCTTATTTGCCGTGCTTAATAAAAGGTTGTACCAATGTCAGATGATAAAGACTTTAAAGATCCGTTCAACGCTACTTACTTTCTTGCATTTTTAGCTATATTTGCAGGAATTGGTTGTTTAAATGCAATTTTAGGTTGGATCACTAGCTTAACCTAAAATGCATAGCGTTTATTAAGGCTGTTGTTTACTTCAGCCTTGAACCTCTTTATTTTTAATTACCCCGCTTAAACTATAATAACGTCAAACTCGCATTTAAAGGTCAGTTAAGGTTATAATCACCTGCTTTGTAATATAAATAATTGAGCAGTTAAAATTATGACTCAAGTAACACCAGCAATTATCAAAAACAGCATCACTACAATTGCTGATTATCCAAAAGCGGGCATTATGTTTCGCGATGTAACTACTTTAATGGCAAATCCAGAAGCCTTTAAAGCCACAATTGACGCTTTTATCGCTGAATATAAAGATCAAGGTTTTACTAAAATAATTGGCACAGAATCGCGTGGCTTTATTTTTGGTGCGCCGTTATCTTACGCGTTAGGCATTCCCTTTATTCCAGTACGTAAACCAGGTAAGTTGCCACGCGAAGTTATTCGTCAAGATTACTTGCTAGAATACGGTGAAGATACATTAGAGCTGCATGTAGATGCAATTGTACCTGGCGATAAAGTATTGTTAGTGGATGATTTATTAGCTACTGGCGGTACAATTGAAGCCACCGCTAAATTAGTTCATAAACTAGGTGGCGAAGCTACAGATGCAGCATTTGTTGTGTCATTACCAGAACTAGGTGGCGAGCAGCGCATCAAGAAAATGGGTATTAAAATCCTAAAATTGGTTGAATTCGAAGGCGAGTAATCGATGAGTTATCAGGTTCTAGCGAGAAAATGGCGTCCTCAAACCTTTCATGAATTGGTTGGGCAGTCTCATGTTAAGCAAGCGCTTGTAAATGCGCTTACACAAAATAGACTGCATCACGCTTATTTATTCACTGGAACCCGCGGTGTGGGTAAAACGACCATTGCGCGTATTTTTGCTAAAAGCTTAAATTGCGACGAAGGTATATCTGCAAATCCGTGTGGTCAATGTAGCAGCTGTTTAGATATAGAAGCAGGACGCTATATTGACTTACTCGAAATAGATGCGGCTTCTCGAACTAAAGTAGAGGACACCCGCGAAATACTCGATAACGTTCAATATGCGCCAACGCGTGGACGTTATAAAGTATATCTAATCGATGAAGTTCACATGCTCTCAAAGCACAGTTTTAATGCGCTTTTAAAAACGCTTGAAGAACCACCAGAGCATGTGAAATTTTTATTAGCGACCACCGATCCGCAAAAGTTACCAGTTACTATTTTATCTCGTTGTTTACAATTTAACTTAAATGCCTTGTCGCAAAGTGAAATTAAAGCACAGCTTGAGCACGTACTTACTCAAGAACAGCTCAGCTATGACAATGATGCACTTAGTATTATTGCAAAAGCCGCTGACGGCAGTATGCGTGACGCACTGAGCTTAACCGATCAAGCTATAGCACAAACAAATGGTGATATTAATAATCAAGCAGTACAAACAATGCTTGGTTTGATGGATACACATTATAGCCAAAGCCTATTAGCTGCACTACTTGCCCAAGATGGCACAGCTTTAATGAGCGAAATAGCACACGTTGCGAGCAGAAACCCAAACTATATTGCCTTACTTGATGATTTAATTGCGTTAACACATTTAACTCAACTAACTCAATTAGTACCACAGGCAGCAGGGCTTGATGAGACGAACGCTGATTACATAACGCACGTTGCACAGCATACGAGTCCGCAACAAATACAAATTTATTACCAGTTACTTTTAAACGGTAAAAAAGATTTACAATGGGCACCAGAGCCTCGATTAGGTTTTGAAATGCTTATGCTAAGATTATTAGCATTTAAGCCTACAGATGCCCAACAAGTTGTACACACAGCCAACGAAGAGCCCGTCCAAAATAAACAAGGCCGAGCAAATGCACTGCGAGATATATTAAATAAAAACAAAACATCGCAAGACACCGTAGCTAGCCAAAGCAGTGCTCCAGTAAATAATACTAAGCCAGTTAGCAATACAGAACAGCCTAGAACCGTTGAGATAGAGCCTTTACCTAATGCTGCCGCTCAGACATCAAATAATGACGTCGTGCAAAGTAATAATGAGCCAGCCCAAGTTGCAGTAGTTCAACCAGTTCAACAAAGTGAAAACGCTTCAAAGCAACAGGCTTCAGCTAATGAGCTACCGCAAACCAATGTTGTTTCGGATGCTCAAACACAGCGTCAAAGTGAAGATGAAGCTTACATGCAACACAGTGATGTAGAGCAAACATTGGCCGCGCAGTTTGATGATGTGATGAGTAGCGCTGTTGATCAGGGGTTTAATCCACAAAAAGATATAAGTGCTAATCAGCAAAATCATTTTCCGGAACACTCAACAAGTATTGAAAAAAATAGTTTTGACCCGCAATCAGACTTGCAAAACCAGCAACAACACGATGAAAATGCTTCGATAGTTGAACGCGAGGCAAAAGCGCAATCCGCTATTGCGCGCATATTGCGTGATCGTAATATATCAGGCTCAGGAAAGCTTTCTGGGACAAACTTAAATACGGCAAAGGCTAGTTCATCAAACGTATCTAACAGTACTGTTACTAGCCGTACTCATAATGTCGGTGAAGTGCCAAAAAATGAAAATACAGTGGCTCAGTCAGCTGAGCGGCCAAATAGCGCGGTATCACAAAACCATAAGTCAGTACCTACACAGTCAGACAACCCGCCTTGGGCTACTGATACAGTAGGTGAAAGTGAAAAAAAGCCACCGCTCCCAGTAACGGGGAGCCAAACACCGGCTAATAATCAAGGTTTTGACAAACCTGAAAAAATAGATTTTAAAGCAAAGCACCAAACAATTACTGAAAATCTAGCGCCAGAGCTGCTTGAGCAAATAAACCCTCAAAAAGTACCTGAAGCAGCGCCCGAGGAAATTAGCATTCCCGTGCCTGATGATTTTCAAAGTCCAATTAGTGAAATTAGGTTTGCACACCAACAAGATGAGTGGGCTTATTTAATTAAACGTATGGGACTGGGCGGTCGTATGCGCCAATTTGCGTTGCATTCAATATTTACCAAGCAAGGCAACAGTTTACATATAGACGTTGATGAATCACAAAAGCATTTAGATACACCGATGCTTCGCCAAAGGTTAGATGCCGCATTGTCGAGTATTTATGAGCATAACGTGTCGTTAAGTATTAATTTTGCTAAGGGAGTTATTGATTCTCCTTATCTTATTCAGCAAAAAATTGATGCAGGGCGTCATCAACAAGCAATCGATGTGATCACATCGGATGAAAACATAGTACAATTTCAGCAAGTATTTAGCGCCGAAATTGACGAAAACAGTATTCAGGCATTGTAATTACTTACAATCGCCCTTATGTTCATGTTAATTAATGTATTAAAAGAAAGAGAGAAAGTTATGTTTAAAGGTGGAATGGGCAACATGATGAAGCAAGCGCAGCAAATGCAAGATCGCATGCAAAAAGCCCAAGACGAAATCGCAACTCTTGAAGTTGTTGGTGAAGCCGGTGCAGGTTTAGTTAAAGTAACTATGCTTGGTAACCACAATGTACGTCGTGTTCAGCTTGATGAGAGCTTGATGGAAGACGACAAAGACATGATTGAAGACTTACTTGCAGCAGCATGTAACGATGCTGTACGCCGTGTTGCAGAAGAAACACAAGAGCGCATGGGTAAAGTAACTGGCGGTATGCAATTACCACCAGGTATGAAAATGCCGTTTTAAGTAAATAATGCAACTTTCAGATAGTTTAAATCAGCTTATAGAAGCACTGCGCTGTCAACCGGGTATTGGTCCAAAGTCAGCGCAACGTATTGCTTTTCACTTGCTAGAGCGCGACCGAAAGGGAGGCACTCAGCTGGGCAATGCATTGACTAAAGCAATGACCGCCGTAGGGCATTGTCAGTCTTGTCGTACTTTTTGCGAACAAGCTCAATGCGATATTTGTTTAAGCACAAAGCGTCAAGACAGCGGGATATTATGCGTTGTTGAATCGCCTACGGATGTGCTTGCTATTGAGCAAACTGGCCAATATTTAGGTTTGTACTTTGTACTAATGGGTCATTTATCGCCTATAGATGGCATAGGTCCTAAAGAAATTGGCTTAGACGTTTTAGAGCAAAAACTTGCTCAAGGCGGTATTAATGAGGTTATTTTAGCGACCAACCCTACCGTTGAAGGTGAAACTACTGCTCATTATATTGCGCAGCTTTGTCATAAATATAAAGTAGATGCCTCGCGTATTGCTCACGGTATTCCTGTGGGGGGCGAGCTTGATTTGGTTGATGGTAGAACGCTGATGCATGCCTTTAGTGGCAGACGCGCTGTTACTCAAGACTAACTTAAAGTCACTATTTGAAAACATATTGTAAAAGCCTACATGATTAACTTATGTAGGCTTTTTGTTTTTAAGGTAAGCTTAGAAGCAGTCTAATACCAATCCGCAATAATACTTAATCATTTTGCGGGGCTAAACGTGTCGCTACCTGCGTTAAAAAGTTCTCAGTTAGAGCAACTAAATAGCGAATTTTTGCCTAGCTATCAACACGTTTTTCCGCCCTAAAAGTAGATCATTTAATTAAACGAATTGGTATAATATATTTTTGGGCTATGTCTCTAATTCGTAAGGAATACAATGAAAGATAATCAACCCTACCAAGGTACATTACTGCGTAGTAAGCGTTTTTTACCGCTTTTTATTACGCAGTTTTTCTCAGCAATAAACGATAACGTGTATAAGCAATCAGTGCTTATTCTATTGATATTTCAGGCTGCAACGCTTGCAGATGGGGCACTTTATTCTAATATTGCTGCGGGATTATTTATTCTTCCGTTCTTTTTATTTTCAGGGATGGCGGGGCAGCTTGCTGAAAAAACAGAAAAATCCAAACTTATCAGAGTCGTCAAGCTATGTGAAATCCCTATTATGGTTGTAGGGGCAGTCTCTATTTTAACTCAGTATGTGTGGTTAATGTTAGCCACCGTATTTTTAATGGGTGTACAAAGTACGTTTTTTGGGCCATTAAAATACTCTATTTTACCCCAGCACGTAGCACCTAGCGAATTAACAAAAGCGAATGCCTTGGTTGAATCGGGCACGTTTGTAGCAATACTGATTGGTACAATTTTTGGCACTTACTATATTACTCAATCGGTAGGTCCTACGCTTATAAGTATAGCAGTATTAGTACTGGCCGTTATGGGTTACGTAAGCAGTCGCTTTATACCCGTTAGTGAGGCGAACGAGCCTAACTTAAAATTTACCTATAATATATTTTCATCCACAAAAAACGTATTTTCAGCACTTAATTCGCAAACAGAATCGGTTGGTAAGTCAGTGCTTGGGATCAGCTGGTTTTGGTTAATTGGCGCCATCGTTTTAACGTCCCTACCAAATTATGTAAAACATGTAATGGGCGGCGATGAATTGGTGGTAACCAGTGCACTGGTTGTGTTTTCATTGAGTATTGCTATTGGTTCATTACTGTGTGAAAAGTTATCTCGCTCTCGTATTGAGCTAGGCATTGTGCCCTTTGGCGCTATTTTAATTACCTTGTTTTTATATTTACTGAGCCAAGAGCCCGCTATTAGTACCTATAAACCTCAAAATACTGAATTATTAACACTCGAACAGGTATTGAAAACAGGCGATATGATGTGGCATTTCATATGGATGGCAGGCATAGGCATTGGCGCCGGTTTTTACACTGTACCGCTATATGCGCTTATTCAACAACGGACTGAAGAAGCGAGTCGATCACGAGTAATAGCGGCTAACAATGTATTAAATGCCTTGTTTATGGTCGGTAGTGCTGTTTTAAGTATTGTCACGTTGTCTATTTTTCAGTGGAGTATTTCAGAGCTATTATTGCTACTTGCGGGGCTAAATTTACTTATTTCTGCTTATATTTATACCAAAGTACCTGAATTCTTTTTACGCTTTGTTATTTATATTTTGGCCATTTGTATGTACAGAGTGCGTACTAAAGGTGAAAGTAATATACCAGATGAAGGCGCTGCTGTTATTGTGTGCAACCACGTGAGTTTTGTTGATTGGATGTTTATTTTAGCCGCCTCACCAAGGCCTATTCGATTTATGGTATTTGCCCCTATTTATTATTCGTCAGCTCTGCATTGGTTATTTAAAATGGCTAAAGCTATTCCCATTGATAGTGAAAAAACCAATCCTGAAGCGTTTAAAAAAGCGTTTGATGAAGTGGCTGCTGCGCTTGAAAAAGGCGAGCTTGTTGGTATTTTCCCTGAAGGAAAACTAACCAGTGACGGCTCTATCGATATTTTTCGCCGTGGAATAGAGCGTATTATTGAACGCTCACCTGTGCCCGTTATTCCTGTGCATTTAGGGGGCTTGTGGGGGAGTATGTTTAGCCGTAAAGCTAAGTGGCAATTACCGCGATTAAAATGGTCTTTGGTGTCTGTTGCGGTAGGTGGCCCGATTGCAGCTGACAAAGTAGTAGCAGACGATTTACGTGAGCATGTTTTAGCTTTGAAAGCGCTTCACTCTAAAGGTGTTGATTAATTTAATGATTAATTTAATAGATAACTCAACATCGCATACACCTTCAGAACCACATATTATTGTTGATGATTTTGTAGCGCCTAAGTGCGACGGGTTTATTGAAATATTATATCAAGATGACGATATTTTATTGATCAATAAACCCAGTGGGTTATTGAGTTTGTCGGGCAAAAATACGCTTAATTGGGATTCAGTGCATTACCGTTTAGTACATGGTCAAAAAGGGTTAACAGACGCTTTTGCTGAGGCTAAGTTACCGCATCGGTTAGATTTGGGTACATCGGGCATTATGATTGTTGGATTAAACGCCAAAGCGTCAAAGCACCTTAATAAACAGTTTCAGGCGCGTACTATTCAAAAGCGTTATGTAGCCATGTTAGAAGGCTGCTTAGCTGTTGATGAGGGGTCAATTACTGCACCAATAGCAAAAGATAAGCTGCTTTTTCCTCGAGTTAAAATTTGCCAAGCGACTGGAAAAGTAGCGGTGAGTGAATATAAAGTACTGGAGCGGCTAAAACAACCATACAGAACCTTAGTGCAATTTACGCCCGTTACTGGGCGTACTCATCAATTGAGAATACACAGCCAGTTTATAGGCCACCCTATTTTAGGTTGCGATTTATATAAAAGTGCGCAAAGTGAAAATATGGCTGGGCGCTTACAATTACATGCAAGCGATTTATATTTTGAGCACCCCGTCAGCGGCGAGAGAATTCATATTAATTGCCCGCATCCGTTTTAAATAAATTTATGGTTCTTTGTTTTCGTTCCATCTTTTTTAATTTTTTCCCTTGAAGTTCTAACACCTCACCCCATATTAAGTGCATAACGCAGACACTTTGCAAATTGGAGATAAATAAATGACTGCAGCTCAAAAAGAAACATTAGGCTTTCAAACAGAAGTAAAACAATTATTAAACTTAATGATTCATTCTCTTTATTCTAATAAAGAAATATTTTTACGCGAACTTGTGTCAAACGCATCAGATGCGGCAGACAAGTTACGCTTTTTGGCACTATCTCAAGGCGATCTTTACCAAGGTGACGCTGATTTACGTGTGCGTATTAGCGCAGATAAAGAAGCAAATACAATTACCATTTCAGATAATGGTATTGGTATGACGCGCGATGAAGTAATTAGCTCACTAGGTACTATTGCAAAGTCAGGCACTGCTGAGTTTTTCAAAAACTTAACAGGGGATCAAAGTAAAGATTCACAGCTGATTGGTCAATTTGGTGTTGGTTTTTACTCAGCCTTTATTGTTGCCGATTTAGTAACTGTTCGTACACGTAAAGCGGGTGAAACAACGGCTTACGAGTGGGAATCTCAAGGTGAAGGCGAATACACGCTTCAAGAAATTGAAAAAGAAGGCCGTGGTACCGACATTATTTTACATCTTCGTGATGAAGAAAAAGAATTTGCTGACGATTACCGCCTACGTGGCATCGTAACTAAATACTCAGACCATATTTCAACGCCGGTACAAATGTTTAAAGCAGAAGTACCAGAGTCTGAAGGCGAAGACGGCGAAAAAATTCCAGCAGTACCAGGTGAATGGGAAAGCATTAACCGCGCAACTGCATTGTGGACACGTGATAAGTCAGAGCTTTCTGATGAAGAATACAAAGAATTTTACAAGCACGTAAGCCACGACTGGGAAGATCCACTTAGCTGGGCGCACAATAAAGTTGAAGGTAAAACTGAATACACCAGCCTTTTATACATCCCTAAAAAAGCACCTTTCGATTTATGGAACCGTGAACGTCAAAGTGGTTTAAAACTTTATGTACAACGTGTATTTGTAATGGATGATGCTGAGCAGTTTATGCCAAGCTACCTACGCTTTGTAAAAGGTTTACTAGATTCAAACGATTTACCGCTAAACGTATCTCGTGAAATTCTACAAGATAACAAAGTAACGCAAGCTATTCGTAAAGGGTGTACATCGCGCATTATTAAAATGCTTGAGCGTATGGCTAAAAACAAAGCTGACGATTACCAAGTATTTTGGAATGAGTTTGGCCAAGTAATGAAAGAAGGCCCAGCTGAAGATGCGGCAAATAAAGAAGCCGTATGTAAGCTACTACGTTTTTCGTCTACTCATACTGATTCAGAAACACAAGATGTGTCGCTTGAGCAATATGTTGAGCGCATGAACGAAGGCCAAGACAAAATTTACTACGTTGTTGCTGATACATTTACTTCTGCGAAAAATTCTCCGCATTTAGAGATTTTCCGCAAAAAAGGCATTGAAGTATTACTACTAAGTGACCGTGTTGACGAGTGGATGATGAGTCACCTAACTGAATTTACTGATAAGCAACTACAGTCAATCACACGTGGTGATTTAGATTTAGGTAAGCTTGACGACGAAGAAACTAAAAAAGCACAAGAAGAGTCTGAAAAAGAAATGGCAGGCCTTGTTGAACGTATTAAAACAGCACTTGGTGATGACGTTAAAGAAGTGCGCTTTACGCACCGCTTAACAGACTCTCCAGCATGTGTTGTAAGCGACGATAACGACATGAGTTCACAAATGCAAAAGCTAATGGAGTCTGTTGGTCAAGCAGCACCAGAAGCAAAGCCAGTGTTTGAGCTAAACCCAGAGCATCAACTTGTTAAGCACTTAAATGACGAACAAGATGAAGATAAGTTTGCACAATGGTCACATGTTTTACTAGACCAAGCATTACTTGCAGAGCGCGGTACACTTAAAGATCCAACAGGGTTTGTTACTCGCTTAAATAAACTAATGCTTGAACTAAGCAAATAAGCAAATAGCTATTTACTCAGTCGATAAAGTATAAATTATGTACTTTAAATAAAAGGGAACGTGTGTTCCCTTTTTTAATGCGCTGTAAATACATCAACAACTCATCAATTAGTATAAGTTGCTTGAGTATCGGCGGCGCTTGTGGAAGAATTCAGGCTTTAAAATAAATATCCATACTAGGGGACAATAATATGCGCATTATTCTTTTGGGCGCGCCGGGTGCAGGTAAAGGTACTCAAGCTCAGTTTTTAATGGACAAATACGGTATTCCACAAATCTCTACTGGCGATATGTTACGTGCAGCAATTAAAGAAGGTACGCCATTAGGCCTAGAAGCAAAAAAAGTAATGGATGCTGGTCAACTAATTTCTGACGATATTATTATTGGTTTAGTAAAAGAGCGTATTACTAAAGCGGATTGTGAGAAAGGCTTTTTACTTGATGGCTTCCCGCGCACAATTCCTCAAGCCGATGCAATGAAAGAAAATGGCGTAGTGGTTGATCACGTTATTGAATTTGACGTGGCTGACGAAGTGATTGTTGAACGTATGGGCGGACGTCGTGTTCATCCTGGTTCTGGTCGTGTTTACCACATTGTTTATAATCCACCAAAAGTGGAAGGTAAAGACAATGAAACTGGGGATGACTTAATTGTTCGCGCGGACGATACTGAAGAAACAGTACGTAAACGTTTAGGTATTTACCACGAGCAAACGATGCCATTAGTTGATTACTACCAAGCAGAAGCGGCGGCTGGTAACACTCAATACCACAAACTAGATGGTACACAAGCTGTTGAAGCTGTAAGTTCACAACTTGGTGAGCTTTTAGGTTAAATTTAAAAGCCTATTAAAAAAACCGCCAATTGGCGGTTTTTGTTTTAAGTCTAGAATACTTAATCAATTTGAGAGATTAAATCTGACGTTAACAGCGTTAAAAATTCTGATATACGACTGCATGGATGCCGAAAGTAGAGCAATGCAGGAGCAATTAGTGATAACAACTCAATAACGAATTTTTTGCCTTGTCATGGATACGATTTTCTTATCTAAAAATAGATCACTTAATTAAGCGAATGGGTATATTAACTTTACAGCGTTTTAAGCTTCTTAATTACGCTGTTGTATTCTGGTTCAGTTGAAAGGCTACTAACGAGTTGTTTATAAATAATGCTGTGGTTTTCGTCTAATATTATTACTGAGCGAGTTAGTAACCCCATATCTTTAATAATTAACCCATATTTTTGGCCAAAATCGCGCCAAACAGAATCAGATAATGTAGTTATTTTGTCTATGTTCTCAGCTTTGCAAAATCTTTTTTGAGCGAATGGCAAATCGGCACTAATAGTAAGCATGACAACTGCAGGAAATTGCGTCGCAACTTTTTCGTTAAAGTGTTTTGTTTGTAGACTACAAATACCTGTGTCTAAACTTGGTACTACACTAATTAAAATAGCTCGGCCCTTATAATTATCCAGTGTGACAGGTGTAAAGTTTCCATCGACAACTTTAAAATTAGGTGCGTTATCACCAACTGATACACCTTTACCGAGTAAAGTAACCGTCTTACCCTGTGCAGAGACTTTACCTATATCGAGAGTGTTTTCTGGGATATCAGAAGCGAAAGCCATAGAACAAAAAATACTTAAGGCAAAAGTTAATGAGCGGAGCATAGGAGTTTCCTTTTTAAATTAACGCAATAGGCGTCAGTGTATTATACTGCGTTGGAGTAACCAAGGTATTATCTGTGTCTCTATAAAATTGGTAATGATTCAGTCATATAAAAAAACTGTAAATAGGCTATACTTTGGTTAACATGCAGTTACAAAAATATCTTCTATAATAAAAATGCGTGTATCACTTTTGGTATGTATAACTGGTTAAAAATAGAGAGATAGTATGTCAACATCTGTATTAATATGTGATGATTCAAAATTAGCGAGGCGTCAATTAGCCCGTTCTCTACCTGATGATTGGGATATTAAAGTTGAATTTGCGATAGATGGTGTTGATTGCATCAAACAAATAAAGTCAACTGAACCTGAAATCCTTTTCCTTGATTTAAACATGCCAGAAATGGATGGCTATGAAGTTTTAATGGCCATGAAAGAGCTTGGGCTCAATATACTTACAGTTGTAGTTTCAGGTGACATACAGCCTAATGCTCATCAAAGAGTGCTTGAACTGGGGGCTATCGATTTCATCCAAAAGCCATGTTCCCCTCAAAAATTAGCCGATATTATTGAACACCATGGCATTAAAGATAAAGCCATGCGTGAACGTCTTTCTCATTCTCTAGGTGAGCAAGTAGACCCAGATGTGCGAGATATATACCAAGAGCTAACTAATGTTGCTATGGGTCAAGCCGGTGATTTACTTGCGCGATTACTTAATGTGTTTGTTGAGCTGCCAATCCCAAATGTGAATATCTTAGAGGTTAGTGAACTCGATATGGCGCTACGCTCTATTGATAATAATGCAACCACTTCGGGAGTTTGTCAGGGATTTATTGGAGGAGGTGTATCTGGAGAAGCATTATTATTACTTAATGACTCTAGCTTTAAAGAGATAGCCTCACTGATGAATTACGATGGTGAGCTTAATGACAAAGTGGAACTTGAGTTACTTATGGATATAAGTAATATTTTAATCGGGGCTATTTTGACTGGTCTTTCAAAACAACTCGATATGTCGTTTAGCCAAGGTCATCCTATCGTACTTGGCCAGCACAGAGATGTATCTGAATTAGTGAAAGCGAATAAGTCGCGCTGGCAGCGTACGCTTGCTATAGAAATTAGCTATGGTATTGAAAATCACGATATTAACTGTGACCTTATGCTGTTATTTACTGAAGATTCACTTAAAACTTTGAAATACAAAGTTGCTTACCTATTAGAAGACTAAGTTATGGCTGCTGATTTAGATATGAATGAAATCCATTGGTTAATGGATATGTTTAACACCGTTGATGTAGGTTTAGTTGTACTCGACAGGGAGTATAAGGTGTGTGTGTGGAATGGTTTTATGGAAAACCATTCGGGGTTATTACCAAGTGCTGTAAAAAATAAAGATTTATTTGATTTATTTCCTGCTATAGATGAAAAGTGGTTTAGAAGTAAATCAGAGCCAGTATTTGTACTAAAAAACCGCTCGTTTACCATTTGGGAACAACAGCCCTATATATTTCGCTTTAAAAACTATCGCCCAATTACTGGTAAAGCTGAGTATATGTATCAAAATGCGACATTTATACCGCTTACTAATATACGAGCAGAAGTTAGCCATATTTGTATCATTCTTTATGATGTAACTGATATTGCAGTTAACAAAAAAGAGTTAGAAGAGCTAAATAAAAGACTTGAGCAAGTAAGCCAAACCGATGCCTTAACGACGTTATACAATCGTGGTTATTGGGAAAGTATGCTTAAACAAGAGTATTTGCGAACAAAACGTAATGCAGGGTGTAGCTCTCTGTTAATGTTTGATATTGATCACTTTAAAAAGGTGAATGATAAGCATGGTCATAGTTGTGGTGATGAGGCGTTACGCCATATTGCAAAGTTATTACGTACCACATTACGTGAAACAGATATTGCTGGACGTTACGGTGGTGAAGAGTTTGTATTAACTCTACTTGATACCGATAAGCAAGGGGCTGAAATATTTGCTGAGCGCTTAAGGGTGTTGATTGAATCAAGCCCTGCCTTTTATAAAAATGTTGAAATCAAGATGACAATAAGTATCGGAGTTGCGTGCTTTAGTAATGAATTTAAAGATCATGAACGTTGGATTGAAGCCGCTGACAGGGCTCTTTACTTTTCTAAAAATAATGGACGCAATAAAGTCACTGTTTTTGATGATATAAAAAATGACGCTTAAGCATCATTTTTATTAATCACTCTTTATACCAATGCGCAATAATATTTAATTAATTTGAGTGATTAAATCTGACGTTAACTGCGTTAAAAACTTCTGATATACGACTGCATTGATGCAGAAGGTAGAGCAATGTAGGAGTAATTAGCGATGACAACTAAATAACGAATTTTTGCCTTGTTATTGATACGATTTTATTACCTCAAAATAGAGCACTTAATTAAGAAAATTGGTATTAAATTGAGTGGGGGGTAAAATAAGTAAATCGGTTTTAAGTAAGCGCATTATTTTTTCCGCTGTGTTGCCAATAAGCTTTCCCTTAATACCCACGTTGCCTACTGAGCCAATAATCACTAACTCAGCATCAAGTTTTGCTGCCAAGCTTGGTATGACTTGCTCCGCTAAGCCCGCTTTAATGTGTAATTTATCACGCAAGTTGTATTCATTAATCAGATCACGTTGTAGTTCCGGTAATTTTTCGAATGCATTGAGTACTTGTTCATCTGAAAATACAATACCTAAGTCTCTCAAAATAGGTGAGACGTGCACGGTATAACATGCATAAAATTCGCAGCCCTCTGAGTTAGCATAATCTAGGCCACAGTTAATAATAGCTTTATTTAACTGATGCTTAGATGCCTTTTCGCTGCCTAAATCAAGAGCAGCTAACACATTACAGTTATTTCTCCATTTATTATCTGCGGCCAAATAAAGTGGTATTGGTGAAAATCGAATAAGCTGCCAGTCAAGTTCGCTAAATTGAGTTTGAGCATCAATATGCCTAGTTTTTATTGCCATATCATAATTAGTTGCGTTTATTTCGTTATTTAACCATTGCTCTGGTGATTCATGCCAAACCGTTTGAAATGTATACTCACAATCAGTTAGCTCTTTTTTTAATAGAGGTTCTAATGTTGCTCTGAGTAATGAAAGTTGTTTGTCTTGAATCGCAAGTACTTGTTCTGGTGATAATGAAAATAATATATTACCAGTGTCTTCATAGCTAAACGCAACAATATCAATATGTTTACTGTCTTGTAGTGCTTTTTGTTTTGCGTGTATTAATGCTGTTTTTGCACAATTTACTGAGTCGATCAGTACGAGAAGCTTTTTCTTATCCATTATATTCACTCTGTTGTATGACGAGTGTCATCTGTTGGACATTGACCAATAGTTGAAATCTCACCAGAATTAGACTCTTCTTCCAGTTTTACCTTAAAGCCCCATAGCCTGTAAAGGTGTTTTAGCACTTCTTCATGTGAGTTTGCCAATGGAATGCAATTATGAGGTACATAGCGAAGTGTAAGTGCTCTATCACCTCTAATATCAACATCATATACTTGAATGTTAGGTTCATGATTACTTAAATTATATTGCGCGGAGAGCACTTCTCTAACTGTTTTATAGCCGCTATCATCGTGTATCGCACCAATCTCTAAATGGGGATTATTAGTATGGTCAATAATAGTAAATAATTTGAAATCACGAATTAACTTCGGCGATAAAAACTGGCTAATAAAGCTTTCATCTTTAAAGTTTTCCATGGCAAAGTGCAATGTATCTAGCCAATTACTGCCTGCATACTCAGGAAACCATTTTTTATCTTCTTCAGTTGGATGTTCACATATTCTGCGAATATCAACCATCATATTAAAGCCTAAAGCATATGGGTTAATGCCTGAATAATACTTACTGTTATAAGGTGGCTGATAAACTACGTTGGTATGACTTTGTAAAAACTCTAACATGAATGAGTCGGTGAGCTTCCCTTCATCATATAAGTGATTAAGGATGGTGTAGTGCCAAAATGTTGCCCAACCTTCGTTCATTACTTGAGTTTGCTTTTGTGGGTAAAAGTATTGCGAAATTTTACGGACAATACGAATCACTTCACGTTGCCAAGAGTCGAGTAATGGGGCATTTTTTTCAATAAAATACAAAATATTTTCTTGAGGCTCAGTAGGGAAATGGCGTTCTTTCTTTTTAGTTTCCTGTTGCTGTTCGGGAATCGTACGCCACAATTCGTTTACTTGTGATTGTAAGTATTCTTCACGTTCTTGTTGGCGTTTTTGCTCTTCAAAGAGTGATATTTGCTGTGGACGTTTATAGCGATCGACCCCATAATTCATTAATGCATGACATGAGTCGAGTAGGGCTTCTACTTGTGTAATACCGTGTTTTTCTTCACAGCGGCTTATGTAATTTTTAGCAAATACCAAGTAATCAATAATTGAGCCTGCATCGGTCCAGGTTTTAAATAAGTAATTACCTTTGAAAAATGAGTTATGTCCGTAACATGCATGCGCCATTACAAGCGCTTGCATAGGTAGGGTATTTTCTTCCATTAAGTACGCAATACAAGGGTCTGAATTTATCACTATTTCGTAAGCTAGGCCCATTTGCCCGCGCTTATAATTTTGCTCTGTTTGGATAAACTTCTTACCGTAAGACCAATGACTGTAGCCAATAGGCATGCCAACGCTTGAATAAGCATCCATCATTTGCTCAGCCGTTATCACTTCAATTTGATTAGGGTAGGTGTCTAATCTGTAATGAGCAGCAACGCGAGCAATTTCACCTTGGTACTCATCTAATAAATCAAAGGTCCAATCTGGGCCATCACTCAATCGTTTATCATTCATAATGCTACCTCGCTTTTGGCTATGCAGAGTTTTGCTGTTGACGACCTTTTTTAAATAGCTCCCTAAAAATTGGGTAAATATCTTCAACGCTTTGAATATGCTGTATGGCGAAATTATTATGGCTGTGTGTTATAGATTCATATTCGCGCCATAGGCTTTGATGAGCACGAGTGGTTATTTCAATATAAGCAAAATAACGTACTGCGCTTAAGAGCTTATTACGCAAAATTTCACCACATTGCGGTGTGTCGTCCGCCCAGTTATCGCCATCGGATGCTTGTGCAGCGTACACATTCCATTCATCTGCGTGATAACGCTCTTTTATTATTTCATTCATTAATTTAAGAGCACTCGAAACAATAGTGCCGCCAGTTTCTTGGGAATAAAAAAACTCTTGTTCGTCTACTTCTTTAGCTTGTGTGTGGTGGCGAATATAAACAACTTCTATGTCTTTGTAGCTGCGCGTTAAAAATTGATAGAGCAAAATATAAAAACGTTTTGCCATGTCTTTTGTTGGCTGATCCATTGAGCCTGACACATCCATAATACAAAACATCACCGCTTTACTGGTGGGGTGAGGGCGCTTTTCGTAATTACGAAAACGTAAATCGTAGTTATCAATAAACGGGACCGATTTAATTTGTACTTTTAATGCTGCAATTTCTTTTTGTAATAAAGCAATCGCCGCATTATCGCTATGTTGCTCATCAAGCAATGCATCAAGTTGTTTTTCAAGCTCGACTAGTCGGCGTTTTTTTCCTGCACTCATTGCCACGCGGCGCGCAAGCGAGCCTTGAAGTGAGCGGACAATATCAATATTACTTGGCATGCCGTCGCTACAAAATCCTGCGCGGTGGGTTTTCATTTGCACTAACTTATCAAGTTGGTTTTCTTGTAAGTTAGGGAGTTCTAAATCTTCAAACAGTAAATCAAGGTATTCGTCTTTTGATATTGAAAATACAAACTCATCTTGTCCCTCGCCCGAATCGCTGGCGTCACCTTCTCCTGAACCACCTGGTCCGCCTTTAGGGCGCTCAATTTTATCACCTGTAGAAAACTGATCGTTACCAGGGTGAATTTGTTCTCTATTCCCGCCTTTTCCCTGATGAAATGTAGGTTCGCTGATATCGCGTTGTGGAATAGAAATACTCTCACCAGAGCTTGAATCGGTAACGCTGCGTTTGTTAATCGCATCTGAAACCGCTTCTTTAATTTGTTTTTTATAGCGCCTAATAAAGCGCTGGCGATTAAGCGTACTTTTATTTTTTCCGTTTAAACGCCTATCTATAAAATGCGCCATATTGACCTCCTATATACTACGACTATGAAGGTTATTGCGATTTTCTAACCCGTAAATACCACTCAGAAAGCAAGCGAACTTGTTTTTGTGTATAGCCTTTTTCGACCATACGGTTCACAAAGTCTTCGTGCTTTTGCTGATCCTCTGCAGACGTTTTAGTATTAAACGAAATAACGGGGAGTAAATCTTCGGTATTAGAGAACATTTTTTTCTCAATTACCGTGCGTAGTTTTTCGTAGCTTGTCCATAGTGGATTTTTACCGTTGTTATGCGCACGGGCACGCAGTACAAAGTTCACTATTTCATTACGAAAATCTTTAGGGTTAGAAATACCCGCTGGTTTTTCTATTTTTTCAAGCTCGGCATTAAGCGCGGCTCGGTCAAATAGTTGTCCTGTATCGGGGTCGCGATACTCTTGGTCTTGTATCCAAAAGTCAGCATAAATAACATAGCGGTCAAAAATGTTTTGTCCGTATTCTGAATACGATTCTAAATAGGCGGTTTGCAGTTCTTTACCTATAAAATCTACATATTGAGGAATTAAATAGCCTTTCAAAAAGCTTAAATAACGCTCTTCTATTTCACTTGAAAATTGCTCGCGCTCTATCTGTTGCTCAAGCACATAGAATAAATGCACCGGGTTTGCTGCAACCTCAGTGGTATCAAAGTTAAATACACGAGATAAAATTTTAAACGCAAAGCGAGTAGATAGCCCCGTCATGCCTTCATCAACACCTGCGTAATCACGATACTCTTGATACGATTTAGCTTTAGGGTCTGTGTCTTTAAGGGTTTCGCCATCGTATACCCGCATCTTTGAATAAATACTGGAATTTTCTGGCTCTTTTAAACGTGATAATGTTGTAAATTGCGCTAATGTTTTAAGTGTCCCAGGCGCACATGGCGCGTTGTATAGCTCGCTGTGCTCAAGTAATTTGTCGTAAATTTTAACTTCTTCAGTTACACGTAAGCAATAAGGGACTTTTACAATATAAACACGGTCTAAAAATGCTTCGTTGTTTTTATTGTTTTTAAAGGTTTGCCACTCAGACTCATTCGAGTGAGCGAGGATCATGCCATTAAAGGGCAGGGCACTAATGCCTTCTGTGCCGTTATAGTTACCTTCTTGGGTTGCGGTAAGTAAAGGATGCAGCACTTTAATAGGCGCTTTAAACATTTCTACAAATTCCATCAGCCCTTGGTTAGCTAAACATAAAGAGCCAGAGTAGGCGTATGCATCAGGATCGTTTTGGGCAAAGTGCTCAAGCTGGCGAATATCGACCTTACCAACCAGTGCTGAAATATCTTGGTTGTTTTCATCTCCTGGTTCGGTTTTGGCAATGCCTATTTGGTTTAAAATAGAAGGGTAGCGTTTAACCACTCTAAACTGGCTAATATCACCATTGAACTCTTTTAAGCGTTTGCCAGCCCAAGGCGACATAATGGTTTTTAAGTAGCGCGGTTTAATACCGTACTCTTTGCTGAGTACGTCTGCATCTTCGATAGGATCAAACAAGGAGAGAGGATGGTCGTTTACAGGAGAGCCTTTAATTGAATAAATAGGCACTTGTTGCATTAAATACTTTAGTTTTTCAGCAATGGATGATTTACCCCCACCTACAGGCCCGAGTAAATAGAGTACTTGTTTGCATTCTTCAAGCCCTTGGGCTGCGTGTTTTAAATAAGAGACTATTTGCTCAATGGCGTCTTCCATACCATAAAAGTCAGCAAAGGCAGGGTAGCGCGCAACCACTCTATTAGAAAATAACCGGCTTAGTCTTGCATCGGTTGCGGTGTCTACCATGTTTGGTTCGCCAATTGCCATAAGTAGACGTTCTGGTGCGCTGGCATAGGCAGACTTATCTGTTTTACAAATTTCAAGAAATTCAGCGATACTGTATTCTTCTTCCTGTGCCGCTTCGTATCGTGCTTGGTAATGCTCAAAAATCGTCATAATAACCTCCGAAACCCGCTGTAAAAAGGTGCTTACCTTTTAAAGTCTAGTCACGAATTGGTATTTTTGTGCAATAAAATTAAAAATTTAAGTGAAAAAAGATCATGTTGAACTAATGAACACAACAACACGTATAAACGAAAAAGTAAAAGAATAACATACAAAAAAAGACGCCTAAGCGTCTTTTTAAAATTAGCGTTTAAAGGCTAATTAAGCGAAGTTAGCGTTCGCGAATTCCCAGTTAACAAGCGACCAAAAACCTTTAAGGTAATCTGGACGAACGTTACGGTAATCAATGTAGTAAGCGTGTTCCCATAAATCCACAGTAAGGATTGCAGTAACGCCATCATCAGTTAATGGTGTAGCAGCGTTAGATGTATTAACGATGTCTAGTGAACCATCAGCAAGCTTAACTAACCACGTCCAGCTTGAACCAAAGTTATTTACTGCTTTATCGTTTAATGCCGCTTTAAACGCATCAAAAGAACCCCATTTTGCGTTGATTGCATCAGCAACTGCGCCAGTAGGCTCGCCGCCGCCGTTTGGAGATAAGCTGTTCCAGTAAAAAGTATGGTTCCAGATTTGTGCTGCGTTGTTAAATACGCCGCCTTCTGATGAACATACGATCTCTTCTAGAGATTTGTTTTCAAACTCAGTACCAGGGATTAAACCATTAAGCTTAACCACGTAAGTGTTGTGGTGTTTGCCATGGTGAAACTCTAGTGTTTCTTTTGAAATATGTGGCTCAAGTGCGTCGATTGCATATGGTAGTGACGGTAGTTCAAATGCCATTTTTTTATCTCCATCTTCTTTGGTTGATAGTCCATTTGGTAATACGTAATGCCTGTTGAAACAGACCAGTTACCTATACCAAGCGGTAATATAGTGTTACTATAATTGTTGAGTATTTTACTCAAGTTTAAGCAAACAGCAATGCTATTGCGAAAGACTATTTCAATTGCGGCTTTATTTGCCCATTTTAAGTTATATATTTGTGGTCACGATGAGTTATTTTCAAGACCAAAATATATTTAGCTATCGTTACTTTGAGGTTGTAGATGGAAACCATTGATAAAATTAAACAGCAAATTTCAGAAAACCCAATAATCCTTTTCATGAAAGGGTCACCAAAATTACCAAATTGTGGTTTTTCTTCACAAGCATCGCAAGCGTTAATGTCATGTGGTGAACCATTTGCATACGTTGATATTTTACTTAATCCAGACATTCGTGCTGAGCTTCCAGCATATGCTAATTGGCCAACATTCCCACAACTTTGGGTAGATGGCGAATTAGTTGGTGGTTGTGACATTATTATCGAAATGTTCCAACGCGGTGAATTACAGCCGTTAATTACAGAAACTGCTGCTAAATACAAAGAAGCTGACGCAGAGTAATTTATTACTCAACCTGAACTCAGGTTATTAAGCTCTTTAAACACAAAGCTACTTTAAAAGTGGCTTTGTTGTTTTTAATTTGTGTGAATTTATAAATAAGGAAGGCTCACTTGCACGTTTAAGCCGCCCTCTATTTTGTTATGTAAACTTATATGCCCTTGGTGCGCTTCTGCTATTTCTCTGCATAAGGCTAACCCTAAACCACTCCCCGTACTTTTTGTAGAATAGAAGGGCACTAAAGCATTTGCCATTACTTGCTCGCTCATTCCTTTGCCGCAGTCGCTCACATTTATAACACATGCTTGGGGTACAAACTCGACCTGAATATGTATTTCATTGGCGTTGGAGCCTGACTCGTGTGAATTTTTTAATAAGTTTATCAGCAGCTGCTCGAGTTGTGTTTGATCAGCTTGTAATTCATTGTGTGAATTTTTTATTTCGTAGCTAAATTGCCAGTGGTTTTTTAAATTATTGAGTGTGTTTTGCCAGTTAACCCGCGTTTTTTGTGGCTGAGGTAGCTTAGCAAACTTGCCATAGCCTTGTACAAATTCAGTTAAATGACTAATTCGCTCATCAATAGTTGCAAATACACGGGCAAGGCGAGGCTCATCAACTTTATTTGCGAGCAATTGTGCGCTGTGTAGCATGGATGACATGGGGCCGAGTGAATTATTTAATTCGTGGCTAATAATGCGTATTACTTTTTTCCACACTGCAACTTCTTGGCGACTAAGTTCACGGGTTAACTGTTTAAATATATATAAATGATGCTTTTGATTATTAAGTAAAAACTCCCCAGTGGCTAAATGCCAAGTTTGTGAGTCTTGATTCTCTATTTCTATATTAAAGAGGCCATCAATACCGTGCTCTATAGCTGCTACTAATTGCAGAGGCGAATTTTCGAGTAACTTACTTAGTTGCATACCTTCAAGGCGAGTTGCGCTATTAAATAAACTACGGCTAATTAAATTACTAAATACCACCGTATTATTATCATTGACCAGCAGTAGCGCTTGCGGCGAGCTTTGCAATACTTTATCAAGCATTAACTCGCGCTGGTAAATCCATTGTTTTTCTTGGCGAAGCTGTTTTGCTGTTTGATTATAAAGTTGGCATAGCTTTCCAAGTTCATCATTACTTTTATACGCAAGCAAACTGGAGAGCTCACCATCTTTAAAATTAAGTAATCCGGTTTCGAGCGATTGCATGCCAAGCTTTATTGGCTTGGTGATGGCTCTTGAAAGCAAGGTGCTAAATGTAAGCGTTAGTAATATTAAAAGCAGGGTGTAATACATATCAAAGCCACTTAGCGCGGCAATAACAGCAACAGGCAGCGCGCTACAAAGCCCGCAAATTAATACAATCTTTTGGCTTAGGGTAAAGTTGCTAATAATGTTTGGCATTAATAATCAATACCCATTTTTTGTAACCGCCTGTAAAGTGCTTGTCGGCTTAAACCAAATTCACGGGCCACTTTGGCTATAACACCTTGATGAGTGCGCATTGCGTGTTCTATTTCCTGTTTGGTCGGCTCTGCTTTTTGTTGGGAAGAGACCGGTGACGAAAGAGCAAAGTCATCGACTGTAAGCGCACCTGTAGGTTTTAGTACCGCTACACGCTTACAAGCGTTTTCTAGCTCTCGAACGTTACCTGGCCATTTGTAGTGTTGAAGTGCTTGCTCTGTGTTTATAGTCAGCTCTCGGTTAGGTAAAAAGTGGCTAATAAGCGCTAAAACATCATCTTGTCTTTCGCACAGGGCAGGCACATTGAGCTCAATTACGTTAAGGCGATAATATAAGTCTTCCCTAAATCGACCTTGTTCAATTGCTTGTAGTAAGTTTTCGTTAGTGGCCGATATAACGCGCACATTTACTTTTCGTGTTTGCGTTGAGCCTAAACGTTCAAACTCGCCGGTTTGTACTACGCGTAGTAATTTTATTTGTCCTGAAAGTGGTAAATTACCAATTTCATCTAAAAATAACGTACCGCTATCAGCTGCTTCAAATCGACCAATACGTTGTTTAGTTATCCCCGTGTATGCGCCAGCTTCAGCGCCAAAAAGTTCGGCCTCTATAAGTTCTTGCGGTAATGCACCTGCGTTTACCTTAATAAAAGGTTGTGATACAAGTGGGGAGTTTTTTTGAATAATATGCGCAATACACTCTTTGCCACTCCCATTAGGGCCTGTAATTAATGCAGAGATATCAGATTTAGCCACTTGTAGCGCCATAGTAACCAGTCGTTCCATCGCAGTACTTTTAAATATTAGCCCAGCAAGGTCTGCATTTTTAAATGTACCTTCACGTTCTTGTTGATGGCGATTATGTGTCGCCACTATTTTTTTAGCACTGCCTAGCTCTATTAAGTTACCGATACAAACTAGTAGTTTTGAATCATCCCAGGGTTTCGGTAAGTAATCGGCAGCACCGGCTTTGACAAGCTCAATGGCGGTGGCAAGTTCGGTCCAAGCTGTAATAAGTATAATAGGTAGGTGTGGGTTTATTTCTCGTAGTTCATAAAACAACGCTTTACCTTCTTCGCCAGAGGTGGTGTCGCTGGTAAAGTTCATGTCTTGAATTACAAGCTCAATGCGTTGATAGTGAACTATTTGCAGAGCATCAAATGGATTTGTTGCAGTGACTACCGAAAAATCGTGGATCTCGAGCAATAACGAAAGTGCATCGAGTACTGCTTGGTTATCATCAACAATGAGTATTTTATGAGTCATAGGTTATTTTTATAATTTTTTAATGGCTACACTGCCTTACTAAGCAGTGTAGCATAGTGATTTACATATTATTAAATAGTGCGAGTTGCGATACTGGGCGAAATATTGGCAGCGCGTTTAGCCGGCGCTAACACCGCAAGTAAACTCATTAAAAATACAGCAATGGCGGTAACGGCTATATAGCTTGGCGGTAGTGCGGCAACAGAAAAAGACTGCATTAACATTTTCCCAAGCAGTATTGCTGTTATTGCACCTAAGGCTAAACCTAGGCTACAAATTAGTGCGTTTTCTACTAAAAAATAGCTGATAATAGCTGACTTTCTTGCGCCAAGTGCTCTGCGTGTACCAATTTGCTTAGTACGTTTGCTAATATTAAATAAGGTTAAGCCAAAAATACCGAGAGCGGTTATAAGCACTAAAATAGTGATTAATACTATGAGCATGCGCATCATGAGGCGATCTTGAGCGGTATACTCATTTTTTAATTCATCAAGCCCTTTAATGTTATTAATAACGCGTTTGCTGTAATTTTCGAGCATAGCATTTTCTATTTCTTTCATTACAGTTGCTCGCTGACCTGGTTCTGTACGAACGGCAACTTGTGTATAACTTTCTGCTTTAATATAAGGAATAAACGCAAAATTATCTGGTTTACTGTCTTTGAGCCACGGGCCTTTCATTTTTCCGATCACGCCAATAACTTTAAGTGGTAGGTCACCAAAATAAACTATTTTCCCTAAACCATCTCCATCAGGGTAGAGCTCATCAAGTAGGGCTTTAGTGACTATAGTGACGTTGGTGCGCTTTTGTGTAATTTCGTTTGTAACGAGCACTTCATCTTCGGTAAAGTTTCGCCCTGCAATTAAGTTAACGCCGTAGGTATTAATAGCATGATCGTCTATAAAAATATAAGCGGCCCTGACACTTAGGCCTTCTTGTGGGGCAGGTTTTAAATTAAAGCTCGAAGCGCTGCCACTCCCTGATAGTGGAATACTACTGCTTAATGCGGCATCGACCACGCCTGGCATTTTTCTAAGCATGCTTTCATCAAGCTCAAACTGCTGACTTAAGTTAATATCAGTACCAAAGGTCATTACATTAAACTTAAATATATCTTGCTCAGGGTAGCCCGTTTCTTGGTTTAAATAACTAATTCTATCTTGAATGATAAATGCAGCATTACTGACTATAGCTGTGGTAATTGCAATTTGAATTAGCAGTAATACAGCGCCCACCTTTGAGCGGCATAAGGCGTTAAATATAGGTTTTATTTCTAACATTGTGACATTCCTTATTGGCTCTTAAGATAAATGGCAGGGTTGGTTTTACACACTAGCCAAGCAGGGTACAAACCAGCCAAAATGCAGGTTGTAATTGCAATCAATGGGGCGCTCAATAGCATGGTTAAATCCATTGTCGCTAAATTTTCATAGTAGTCGTAGCTTTGCCCTACGCCCATTAAGCCAAGTTGTGCTAGTGCAATTCCTAGCATGCCACCTATAAAGCCAAGCATGGCGACCTCAACTAAGTGCTGTAAAAATATTTGCCTTTTACTCGCACCTAATGCGCGTCTTACACCTACTTCTGGCGCTCTGCGTAAAAACTTGGCTAAAAGTAAACCTAAAATATTGGCTAAGCAGACACCTAAAAACATAAAGCTCAGGCCCACTAAAATTTTATTGTCTTCGGTGACGACGTTATTGTATTGCATCCATTGGTTTACATCGCGAAGTTTATACTCAAGTTCTTTACGATTAAATCGCCCACGTTTTTGTTGTTCCTGCATATAGGCTAATAAGTAATTTTGATAGGCTTGTTTTTGTTCAAGCGTATTTAGCTCTGCCCAAAACTGGATCCATACTTGCTCAGATTGCAGTTTATCTGCAAAGGTTGGTGTGTTTTCGTGCTTCCATCCATTGCTATTGCCCCAACTTACGAGCTCTTTTGCCTTTATTAAGCTAAAGGGCATAAATAACTCTTCTACTTGATTAAATGCACCGTTATTTAAATCATAATATTTAATATTGAGAGGCCAATGGTTAATAACACCAGCTACTTGGTAGCTTGCATCATCTAAGTAAATCAGTTCTCCGACAGAGTTTTTTCCTGCAAATAGTTTATCGTTTATCTCTTGGGTAATAACAACCACAGGTGCAGCTGAGTTTTCTTGCTCTTTGCTCCAAGCCCCACCGTACAAAAATGACAAATCAAACATGCTAAAAAAGTCAGGCGTTGTCATCCGTGCACTGCCAATAAAGGGTTTTATTTTATCTGAATCTAAATAAACTGAAAAGCCGGTACGCATCATAGCCACTTTTTTCTCTGACGTGGGCGCGTTTAATAAGTTCTCAGCATCTTGATAGGTCAGTTGCAGTGGCATGTTATCTTCTGTCCACCACGTACTACCATCGTCCATTGTTTGTAATTGCACACTGTAAAGTTGGCTGCTTTTTTCTGGGATAGGATCGGCCGACATCATATGATAAACACTAAGGCTGGTCATTGTTATGCCTATACCTATCGCAATGGCAAGTACCATTAAAAAGCTAACCAGTGGGGTGCGCTTGAAGCTGCGCCAACTTAAATCTAAATAATGAATAAACATTAGTTAAACCCCCGATGCTGTTTTTATAGTTTGCGCGCCCTGATAAAGCGTAAAGTCGGCAAGTTGCCCATCAACTACTTGAATATTACGCGGAGCACGGCGGGCTAATTCGCTATCATGCGTTACCATTACAATAGTGGCACCGTCGCGATTTATTTGCTCAAGTAACTCCATAACTTGGCGAGCCATTAAGCTGTCAAGGTTACCTGTTGGCTCATCGGCAAGTAAAAAACGAGGTTCACCAGCAAGCGCACGGGCTATTGCCACTCTTTGTTGCTGTCCGCCAGAGAGTTGCTGTGGCAAATGTTTTGCCCGAGAGGCAAGGCCAACTTGTTCTAAGCATTTTTCAATGCGACGTTTACGCTCTGCGGCTTTAATACCTCTATAACGTAGCGGTACTTCAATATTTTCATATAAGTTTAAGTCAGGTATTAAATTGAACCCTTGGAATATAAAGCCAATTTTTTGATTACGTAAATCAGCACGTTGGTTGTCGTTTAAGCTGCCAACATTAACACCATCCAACAGGTACTCACCTTCGTTAAAAGGCTCGAGCATACCTGCAATATTTAAAAAGGTTGTTTTTCCTGAGCCGCTAGGACCGGTAACAGCAATAAATTCGCCTTCGTTTACTTGCAGGTTAAAGTCTCGAAGTGCATGGGTTTGTACCATTTCTGTTTGGTATACTTTACTTACATTGTTCATTTGTAACATGGGTGTTCCTAATTATTTTTAGCGTTGGTTGAGAACGTCTGTTTAATTTAATAAAATCGTGTCGGCTTGTTTAAAGTCGCTGTAGCTTGAAATAATAATTTCATCGTTTTCTTTAAGACCGCTTAAAAGTTCAACCGCGTTAATGCTTGTGGCGCCTATAGTAATAGGTATGCGTTTTGCAATATTGCCTTGTACCTTATAAGCAACAATTCCGCCTTGCTGCATAAATGCACCGCGCTTTACTTGCATTACACCTTCTCGGTTGTCGAGTAAAATACGTGCAGTTAAGCGTTGGTTCTGACGAATGTTGTTAGTAACGCCTTTAAATCGGACGCGTGCTGTTACTTCACGGTTATTAACTTCTGGTGATATGGCGGATAAATTCCCTATCACTGTTTCATTGCCTAACTTAAGCTCTACTTCCATACCGAGTCCTAATTCGTTTGCGTAACTTTCAGGTACTTGGAGCTCTGCTTCGAAATTACTTAAGTCGACGAGTGTCATAAGAGGTTGGCTTTGCGTCACTGCGGCTTTTTGTTGCACTAATAGGTTACCCACGATCCCAGTAACGGTAGCTTTAATAGATAGGTTGCTTACTTTTCTGATTAAATCATCAACAATAAGTTGCTGGCGGGTCACATCACTTTTAGCTGCTTGTAGCTCAAAGGCGAGCGTGTCTTTGGCTAGCAATACCTCTTGTTGTGCATGCTTATAGGTGAGTCTTGCACGTGATAAATCATCAACTGCTTTTTCAAGATCAATTTGGCTAATTAAGTGCTTTTGAATTGATAACTGCGCCCGGCGATTTTCGCGCTCAGCGGCGTTAAGCTCAACTTGTGCCATATCAAGTGTTTTATTTAAAGTGAGTGTTTGGCGTCTTGCTTGCAAATGCTGCCTTTGCTGCTCGCCTTGTAGTCGTTTAAGTACAGACTCCTGTTGCTTTAATTCGTTAGTTAACTCAGGGCTTTGCAGCAGAGCAAGTGTGCCCCCTTGCTTTACTGTATCGCCAGCCTTTACTTTTAAATCTATAAAACCACGTTCTGGGCTGTAGATTTTAGGAGCATTAGCAGCAACAATTTTACCACTGGCGGCAATGTCTCGAATGAGCGCTTTAACGTGTACTTTGGCAACCTGTACTTTTGAGCGGCTAATAGAGCTTTTAGCGCTATGACTCGTTAAAAAAATATAAGCAATTGTCGAGGCTACAATGAAAATAACCGCAGTGATGACCGCGTATTTTTTATAGTTCATAGGTGCCTTTACTTGTACGTCTTGTGCGCTGGTATCTTTAATCATTAGGCTCTCCTACACGGCTTTTATATATTTTTCACACAGTAGAAAAAAAACTGCGGTGCAAATAGCGACAATAGGAGATATCAAAAATAAACTAAGCATAAACATAATTATTCCACTTAACGAATGTGTATAGCTCTATACGATTAGCATGCCAAAGCGTAACTCACTGTAATTAGATGATTAAATTTTATTTTATATGTTTTTTATATGTCCGCGGACATAAAAGTGTCCGCAGTGGACGCATTAGTAAATAAAAATTCACTATTAAGAGATTAAAAATGCCACAAATATTAATAACTATACTAATGACCAGTAAAAAGCAGAGAGGTTAAGCCTCAAAATTACGGAAATAGCACAAAACTATCTAAATGTTAACTAACTTTATCGGTGTATGTTGAATATTTATTCACTGAATAAGGGCTTTACGTTTACGTAAGCTGTAGATTTTTACTTGGTTTTTTTACAAAATGTTAAACTTGACACCAGTGTCATGAAAAAATAACGCCTAATATACGACTAAATGTTAAAAATAATGATGAAAAAGAAATCTTGCTATGAAGTGAGAAATATTCAAGAATGTGAATATGTATTCAAAATGCTATTGACTCTATTTACGATAGAGGCTAGTTTTGTCCGTCTGTTAGCAAATCGTCGAGCAGTTCATCCACGCTAACAGTGCAGCAAGGGGAGGGGTCTATGTTATACGACTCAAAATTAGAAAAAGAAAATTGTGGCTTTGGCTTAATAGCCCAAGTTAATGGTCAAGCTAGTCATAGGCTTATTCGTACTGCTATTACGGGGCTTGATCGCATGCAGCATCGTGGCGGTATATCTGCCGATGGTAAAACAGGTGATGGCTGTGGTTTATTATTACAAAAACCAGACAGCTTTTTTCGTGCTATTGCGGCTGAGAACAATTGGCACTTAGGTAAAAATTATGCCGTAGGTATGATTTTTTTAAATTCAGATCCTGTTTTAGCACAAGCTGCAAAACAAATACTTAGCGAAGAATTAGAAAAAGAAACGCTAAATATTTTAGGTTGGCGCGTAGTGCCAACCGACCCATCAATGTTAGGTCCTATAGCAGTACAACAATTACCTGGGTTTGAACAAATTTTTGTTAGCGCACCTGAAGGTTGGCGTTCTAAAGATTTAGAGCGACGCTTATATGTAGCGCGTCGTCGTGCTGAAAAGCGTATTGTTGATGATGAAGCTTTCTATATCGCAAGTTTATCTGGTTTGGTAACTATCTATAAAGGCTTAATGATGCCTGCGGATTTACCTAACTTTTACCTAGATTTAGCTGATATTCGTATGACCAGTGCGATTTGTGTTTTTCATCAACGCTTTTCTACTAATACTCAGCCGCGTTGGCCTCTTGCTCAACCTTTTCGTTATTTAGCACACAATGGTGAAATTAATACTATTGAAGGTAACCGCCAATGGGCACGCGCACGTTCTTATAAGTTTGCGTCACCGCTTATTCCTGATTTACAAACAGCGGCACCGTTTGTAAACGAAACTGGTTCTGATTCATCAAGCCTAGATAATATGCTTGAGCTATTTTTAGCTGGCGGCATGGATTTATTCCGTGCGATGCGCATGCTTGTGCCACCTGCATGGCAAAAAAACCGTGCAATGGACGATGATCTACGTGCATTTTACGACTTTAACTCTATGCATATGGAACCATGGGATGGTCCGGCAGGTATTGTAATGTCGGATGGTCGTTTTGCGGCGTGTAACCTTGACCGTAATGGACTTCGCCCTGCGCGTTATGTAATTACACAAGATGGCTTTATTACGCTTGCATCAGAGGTGGGTATTTGGGATTACACTGCTGATGAAGTGGTTGAAAAAGGTCGTGTTGGTCCAGGTGAATTATTAGTTATTGATACTAAGCTTGGCAAAATTTGGCATTCGGATGAAATCGATCAAGATTTAAAATCTCGCCATCCATACAAGTCATGGCTTGAAGAAAATGTTAAACGTTTAGTTCCATTTGAAGAACTTACTGAGCAAGATGCCGGTAATCGTTCTTTTGATAATGAAACGCTAGCTAAATATCAAAAAATGTTTGGTTATACCAACGAAGAGCTTGATAGCGTTATTCGTGTAATGGGTGAAAACGGCCAAGAAGCAACAGGCTCAATGGGTGATGACACACCATTTGCTGTGCTTAGCGAAGGGCATCGTTCTCTTTATGATTACTTCCGCCAAAAATTTGCGCAAGTAACAAACCCACCTATCGATCCACTGCGTGAAAATCATGTAATGTCACTTGCGACATGTATTGGTAGTGAGCAAAATGTATTTAACGAAACAACAGGCCACGCTAAGCGCCTACAGTTTGATACGCCAATTTTAATGTACGCAGACATGCAGCAATTATTAAATGCTGATGAAGCACATTACAGCTACTGTAAAATTGATATTACGTATACAGTTGAAGAAGGATTGGAAAAAGCAGTATCGCGAATTTGTGATATTGCGCAGAAAAAAGCAGCATCGGGCTGTATTATGCTTGTTCTAACAGACCGCAACTTTGATGAAACGAATTTACCTATTCCAGCAGCTATGGCTGTGGGCGCGGTGCAAAATCGTCTTGTTGATAATAATCTTCGTTGTGAATCGAACATTATTATTGAAACTGGTAGTGTGCGCGATGCACACCAATTTGCAGTTTTATTAGGTTTTGGTGCAACTGCCATTTATCCATACCTTGCGTATGAATCGTTAGTTGCAATGAGCGACAATAAAATTATTGATAAGTCGTATTGCGAAGTAACGCTTGCTTATCGTAAAGCCATTAACAAGGGCTTATATAAAATCATGTCTAAAATGGGCATAAGTACGGTTGCGTCATATCGTTGCTCAATGTTGTTTGAAGCGGTTGGTTTATCTGATGCCATTGTACAAATGTGTTTTAAAGGTGTGGCAAGTCGTATACAGGGTGCCTGTTTTACCGATTTTGATGACGATCAACAGAGCCTACATAAACTTGCTTTAAGTAAACGTAAATTATTAAGCCACGGCGGTTTGTTTAAGTATGTTCATGGTGGCGAATATCATGCTTATAATCCGGATGTAATCCAAACCCTACAAAAAGCAGTTCGTTCTGGTGAATACAGCGATTACAGTGAGTATGCAAAACTCGTTAATAATCGTCCGATTGCTACGCTACGTGACATGCTTTCGCTTAAATTGCCGGAAACCGGCATTAGCATTGATGATGTCGAGCCTGCAGAAAATCTTTATAAACGATTTGATTCGGCCGCAATGAGTATTGGTGCTTTATCGCCAGAAGCGCATGAGGCGCTAGCAATTGCGATGAACCGCTTGGGTGGGTGTTCAAACTCGGGTGAAGGCGGCGAAGATAAGCTGCGTTACGGTACCGAAAAAAATTCACGTATTAAGCAAGTCGCTTCAGGTCGATTTGGCGTAACGCCGCATTACTTACGCAGTGCTGACGTTATTCAAATTAAAGTAGCGCAAGGTGCAAAACCAGGTGAAGGCGGGCAATTACCAGGTGAAAAAGTAACCCCATATATTGCTAAACTTCGTTATTCGGTGCCAGGTGTTACGTTAATTTCGCCACCACCACATCACGATATTTACTCAATTGAAGATTTAGCACAGCTAATTTTCGATTTAAAACAAGTAAACCCTAAAGCACTTATTTCTGTAAAACTGGTTTCAGAACCAGGCGTAGGAACCATTGCGACAGGTGTTGCTAAAGCCTATGCCGATTTAATTACTATTTCTGGCTATGATGGCGGTACAGGTGCAAGCCCACTTACTTCAGTTAAATATGCCGGTAGCCCATGGGAGCTTGGCCTTGCTGAAACACAGCAAGCACTTGTTGAAAATGGCCTTCGTCATCGCATTCGCCTGCAAACAGATGGTGGCTTAAAAACAGGTTTAGATATTATTAAAGCAGCAATTCTAGGTGCTGAAAGCTTTGGCTTTGGTACTGGCCCAATGGTTGCCCTTGGTTGTAAATACTTGCGTATTTGCCACTTAAATAACTGTGCGACCGGTGTTGCAACACAAGACGAAACACTTCGCCAAAAGCATTATCACGGCCTACCAGAAATGGCGATGAACTACTTTAAGTTTATAGCGCAAGAAGCCCGTGAAATTATGGCAAGCTTGGGTGTTGTAAACTTAACTGACTTAATTGGTCGTTTAGATTTGCTTGAAGCCATTGAAGGTAAAACAGCAAAACAGAAGAAAATTGATTTATCTTCTGTAGTTGCTCAGCCTAATAACCCAACTGGTGAAACACTTTATTGTAGTGCGCCTAATAGTTCGCATTACCTAGGTAAGTTAAACGAAAGTTTATTAGCTAAAGCGCAAGAGGCAATTGATACGTCAAGCGGTATCTCGCTTGTTAGTCGTGTTTGTAATACTGACCGCTCTGTAGGTGCAATGCTTTCTGGCTATATTGCAGATAAATATGGCAACCAAGGTATGGCTGCGGATCCAGTCGTAATTGAATTACACGGTACTGCGGGTCAATCATTTGGCGTGTGGAATGCAGGTGGCCTTGAAATGACATTGGTTGGCGATGCTAACGATTACGTAGGGAAGGGCATGGCTGGTGGCAAGCTAGTTATTCGCCCACCACTTGGCTCGTCGTTCGAAAGTCATAAAGCTACAATTGCAGGCAACACATGCTTATATGGTGCGACAGGCGGTAAATTGTTTGCAGCTGGATGTGCCGGAGAGCGTTTTGCAGTTCGTAACTCAGGTGTACAAGCCGTTGTTGAAGGCGTAGGTGATAACGGTTGTGAATACATGACTGGCGGCGTTGTATGTGTACTGGGCAACGTAGGCGTTAACTTTGGTGCAGGTATGACAGGTGGTTTCGCTTATATTTTAGATGAGCGAAATGATTTTGAAAAGCGCATTAATCCCGAGCTAGTAGAAGTGGTTACACTTGAAGAATTAGCATCGCATCAAGAACATTTACGCGGCTTAATTGCTGAGCATTTAGAGCTTACGGGTTCATGCAGAGCAGAAAGTATTCTAGCTAACTTTGAATTGTACTTACCGATGTTCAAATTAGTAAAACCAAAATCAAGCGACGTAAAAAGTTTACTCGGGCATCGCGCTCGCAGTAGTGCCGAACTACGTGTTCAGGCGCAATAAGGGGGCAGTATGAGCGAAAATGTATATCAATTTATAGACGTGCAGCGTGTAGACCCACGCAAAAAACCAATCTCGTCACGTAAAAAATCTTTCGTAGAAATTTACGAACCCTTTTCAGAGAATCAGGTTAACTCACAAGCTGACCGTTGTTTAGATTGTGGTAACCCATACTGTGAGTGGAAATGCCCTGTACATAACTACATTCCACAATGGTTAAAGTTAATACGCACGGGCCGTATTATAGAGGCGGCTGAGCTTTCTCATCGTACCAATAGTTTACCAGAAGTGTGTGGCCGCGTTTGTCCACAAGACCGCTTGTGTGAGGGTTCGTGTACGCTCGATGAAGAGTTTGGTGCGGTTACAATTGGTAATATTGAAAAGTACATTACTGATGAGGCATTTAAAATGGGCTGGAAGCCTGATATGTCTTATGTAACATGGACCGACAAAAAAGTAGCCATTATTGGTGCTGGCCCTGCAGGTTTAGGATGTGCTGATATTTTAGTACGAAATGGCGTTAAGCCAGTGGTGTTTGATCGTCACCCAGAAATAGGTGGACTACTCACATTTGGTATTCCTTCTTTTAAACTTGAAAAATCAGTAATGCAAAAGCGCCGTGAAATTTTCACTGAAATGGGCGTAGAATTTAAGTTAAATGTTGAGGTAGGTGTTGATATTACACTTGATCAAATTTTAGCTGATTACGACGCTGTGTTTTTAGGGGTTGGTACGTATCAGAGTATGCGTGCAGGTCTTGAAAATGAAGATGCACCGGGTGTTCACGATGCACTCCCGTTTTTGATTGGTAACACGAACCGTGTAATGGGCTACGACGAGACAAAACAACCGTGTATTGATATGGCTAATCAAAAAGTAGTTGTACTCGGCGGTGGTGATACAGCTATGGACTGTGTGCGTACGTCTATTCGTCAAAATGCTGCAAAAGTAACGTGTGCTTATCGCCGTGACAAAGAAAATATGCCAGGCTCTAAACGTGAAGTTAAAAATGCGAAAGAAGAAGGCGTTATATTTACGTATAACGTTCAGCCTAAAGGCATTGTATTGAACGATAAAGGTAAAGTAACCGGCGTTAAAATGGTTAAAACTAAATTAGGCGAACCTGACGCAAAAGGCAGAAGCCGTGCTGAAGAAGTACCTGGTTCAGAACATGTTATTGAAGCAGACCAAGTTATTATGGCGTTTGGTTTCCAGCCTCACAAAATGGATTGGTTAGAAAAATACGATGTAGAAATAAACAACTGGGGCGGTATTAACGCACCAGAACAAGGTGAGTTTACACATCAAACTACTAACCCTAAAATATTTGCTGGTGGCGACATTGTACGTGGTTCAGATTTAGTGGTAACTGCTATTTTTGAAGGACGTAATGCCGCAGAAGGTATTATGGACTACCTTAAAGTATAACTATTTTTTGGTTACTTTAAATATACGTTAAAGCAAGCTTTCGAGCTTGCTTTTTTTATACGTAATGATGCCTTAGACCAACCTGCATAAATTTTTGAGAAATTTAACGAATTAAATTGCACTGTAACGTCGTTAAGGATTTTTTATTTAGAACAACTAGGGTATGTTGATCTTTCAGGATTAAAGTGTGTTCAACTTTGGGGCGATTTAATCGCGGAGCGGGGTTTGTAACCTAGTGGGCTTGTTGGTAACTGCTCCTGCGTTAGCCAACTGGCTTATATTCATTTAAGAATAAAAAATTGAGCAAATCTTCCGCGTCCTGCTAACGCGCCTTACCTAAATCTATGTAGGTAACAAAGAGTTAATCGTCC